>JANRMG010000079.1:0-20991 GCA_033761855.1 Candidatus Caenarcanales bacterium | reverse complement strand
TGATGGATTCTCGGCCCCCTTTAATAAAGGGGGCGCCACCCTTTTGTTCTTTAGCTTTTAAAGTTAATTTGGGGGATTATTTCCTAAATGGGATTAAAATATTCTCTGCGAGTAGTGCAAATGACCGCGCAGATTTATTCTGTGAGGAAAGTCCGGTCACCGCAGGGCTGGTTGCTGGGTAACGCCCAGTGCGCGCGAGCGTGAGGAAAGTGCCACAGAAAAGAAAACCGCCTTCATCTGCGAAAGCGAAGAAGGTAAGGGTGCAACGGTGCGGTAAGAGCGCACCAGTACCAATCGTGAGATTGGTAGCTAGGTAAACCCCGCTGAAGGTGTAAGGGACGGCCCAACTAATCCGAGTGGCCCGCTTAGGTTAGTTACAAAGGGCTTAACCGCTTGAGCCTTAGAGTAATTTAAGGCCTAGATAGATGGTCATTCTCCGACAGAACCCGGCTTATCGCGCTACTCGTTTTTTATTGTCTTCTTGCTCGGCTCTTAAGCGGAGGAAGTTTCTAGTCAAAGCGGCGCTAACTTGTTCTGCTAGTCCTCTATTAATAGAGACTAAAGCTGATTCTCTCAAAAAAGAATTTTCATTGTTTCTAGGGAATCGGTTTGTCAGTTCTAAAAGAATTTTTGCTGCATTTTCAGCATGTTGCTCAGAATTTATAGAATTTATATTAGTTAACGCACTTTCTATTTCCAAAAGAGCACGCTCACATATAAACTGACGTCTAAGTTGCAATTCTGTTCGTAAATTCTGACTGAGACTTATTAAGGTTTCCTGAAAAATCTCTCTTGCTCTAAGAAGATCTGACTGTTCACCTTGCTCGAAAAGTTCTTCTGCTCTTCTAAATCTTTCAGAAAAATTCATAGGATTTTGAAACACCTGGTTCATAAGCACACCTAAAATCAAGCTTTTGTATTTGCTCATAACCTTCCAAAACAAATCCCAAATTTACCGAGCCTTACCCTGAGTGCCCGAGGTAATCCCCCCTCGAACGAAAGGAAGATTAGATCCTGAGACAAGCTCAGGATGACGTTATTAGACGATGGATTCTCGGCCCTCTTTAATAAAGGGGGCGCAACACTTTCTGTTCTTTAGCTTTCAATAACGGACATGGGGGATTACTCCCCAAACATCAATAAAATATCCTTAGCAATCTCATGCGCCGGATCCAGCTCCGGTTGAAGTTGATCAATAACTTTTTCTTTTAAATTCTTTTTTATTTTTGCCAATTCTTCGGGATTACTTAACCAATTCTCTGTGATTCCTGCCCACTGTTCAGCGTTACAATCGTGTTGAAGAATTTCTGGACAGATTATTTCTCCGGCAATTAAGTTGGGAAGACCGATTATACGCGCATCCTTAAAACCAGTAACATTGATTTTAATAAAATGTTTAAACATCAAAAAGTAAATCCAACTCTCACGGTTACCTACGATTAGCGGAGTATTCGCACAAGCTGCTTCTAAAGTTACTGTCCCGGAGGCTAGCCACGCGACTGTGGAAGACAGAAGTACAGAGTGGTTGTGCGGATAATCTAAAACCACAAACTTGCAATCGCCCATCTCTGCTTCTTCCACTAAGCGCTTGATTTGGCCTAACTCGGCCGTGCTAGATTTAACTAAAACAAATTGTATTTTTGGAAATTTTTTACCCAGTATTTTAGCCGCCTGAAGCATGTCGGGCAAAACCAAAGAGGTTGTCCTTGGGCGCGATCCCGGAAAGAGGCTAATCAAAGGCATAGAGAAATCGAGACCAACTGACTCCAGATATTGGCTCCGGTTAAAAGTTTTGGACAGCTCATTCAAAACGTTAGCAGAAGGATTTCCTAAAAATTTAACATTTGTACCAACACTCTTGTGGAGAGCTTCTTCAAAAGGCAAAATCGGATAAAGCTTATCAACAATTTTTGGAATTTTATAAATGCGTTTTTTGTTCCAGGCCCAGACCTGGGGTGCGACGTAAAAAAGCACTTTGCAAGTTGGCAAAACTTTTTTAATTTTGGCGGCCAAACGCAAATTAAGGCCAGGATAATCGATTAGAAGAGCAAAATCAGGCTTACGCTTTTTAATTTCTTCTATCAAACGTCTTTCTAAGTCAATAAAGAAAAAAAGCTTTTTTAAAATTTCGGCAATTCCAATTACACCCAAATCGGTGGAATCCTGCACCAAATCTATATTTTGGTCTTGCAGCTTTTTACCACCCATTCCCCAAATTTCTAAATTTATATCCGCAGGCAATTGTTTGTGAAGGCATTCAACAACGTGGGCGGCGTGCAAATCCCCCGAAGATTCACCAGCACAGACAAATAAATTTAAAGTTTTGTTTTTTTCAGGCATTGTTAAATTTTAGAATAAAAACTTTATTCAGGACAGATGAAAACCTGGCTCAGCGTGCTGAGCCACTACGGAAAAAATATATTTGTAGGGGCTTATCATGATAAGCCCGCCTCTTCCGAAGGATTAACTATTTTGGTTTTCTCAGGTAAAAAATAATCAATCAAAATAAAAACCAAAGCAATATTTATATAAACATCAGCAAAATTAAAAACAGGGAAATCACCAGGCAAAATCAGCAAATCGATAAAGTCAGTTACTCTTTGAAGAAACATTCTATCAATGAGATTGCCCACTGCACCAGAAGTTACAAAAACAAAAAACAAAAGCTGAAACAAATTGAGAGTTGCCATTTTTTTAATTGCAAAATACACCAAACCGCCCGCAACTAAAAGACTGAAAAGAGCCAAAAAAGACGTTTTACCGCTCAGGAAGCTAAAAGCAGCACCCGTATTAAATAAAAGTCTAAAGTTTAAAATCCCATCAACAACACTAATAGGCTCATTAAAAGAGAGATTCTGGCGAGCCCAAAGTTTTGTAGTTTGATCTAGTCCGACCAAAAATAAAATCCCAAACGACCAAATTATAAAATTTCGTTTCTTCATTTTACGTCCTTTTGATGAGCGATTCGCTTAGTATAAGCTTTCTCAACCTCTTCTGAATCGAGGAAGTGAATTGTTTTGTCGGCAAAGATTTGGTAATCCTCGTGGCCTTTTCCTGCAACAACTATTACATCTTGCGGATCAGCTTCTAGAATGGCACGTTCAATAGCCTGTGCTCTGTCTATTTCCACTTCCACTTTATCCAAAGAGGCAATCCCCGACATAATATCAGCCACAATTTGGTTTGGATCCTCCGAACGAGGATTGTCAGAAGTGACAAAGCTAAGATCGGCATATTGGGTTGAAATCCGGCCCATAATCGGACGCTTAGTGGGGTCACGGTCTCCGCCGCACCCAAAGACGGAAATCAACTTAGCGCCTTGCGGAACAATTTGCTTTGCCGTCTTTAAAACATTTTCGAGCCCGTCGGGAGTATGGGCATAGTCCACAACGCAGGTTGGAAGACCCGACTCAGATTTACTTTCAGGTTTTGCAATTAGTTGAAAGCGTCCGGGTGCGCTCTCCACTTTTTCTAAAGCTTGGCAGCACTTTTTAAAATCAAAGCCCAACCCAAGAGCGACTTCCAAAGCGGCGAGTGAATTATATAAATTAAATTCTCCATTTAAGGGAATTTCAAGCTTCTCTTTTTTCTGAGAATCAAAGTTAATTACAGCCTCAATTAATTGACTTTTAAATTGAACTTGTTCGGCTTTGAGGTTTGCCTTCGAATCTTGGATTCCATAAGTTAAGACTTTAACCTCCTCTTTGGAAAGTATTTTTAAAATTCTCTCTGACCATTGGCTGTCGGCGTTTAGAATGGCGAATGGAGGAACCCCCTCATCCCCAACCTTCCTCCCACTAGTGGAGAAGGGAGTTAAAACAGATTCTTCCTTTCTCCCCTTGTGGGAGAGAGGTGCCTGAAAGGCGGAGTGAGGGGGGTCAACCAACATCTTAAACAAAATTGCTTTGGCCTCGAAGTAGTTCTCCATGGTTACGTGATAATCCAGGTGGTCTTGCGTTAAATTTGTAAAAACTGCCACTCTAAAATCGCAGCCATGAACGCGGCCTTGCTCAAGCGAGTGTGAGCTAACTTCCATGACTATATTTTCGCAGCCTTTAGAATAAAGTTCTTTAAAAATCCCATGAAGTTCGGGAGCTTCTGGCGTTGTTCTTCCAGAGCCTTCGCCCAAAAACTCCAAACACACACCATTTTCGAAGATCTTACTTCCCAAGGTACCAACTAAACCAACTCGTTTACCAGAAACCCGAGAGAGAATTTGCCCAACCAAATGAGTGGTTGTAGTCTTACCGTTTGTGCCTGTAATTCCAATTAAGTTCACTTTAGAGCTAATTCGTCCATAAAACTCATTGGCCGCCAACCCGAGAGCTTTTCGAACGTGCTCAACAAAAATTATTTTTTCCGAAACATCTTTAAATTCATCATAACGGGACTTTTCGGCAATTACGAGACTAGCCCCACCTTCCAAAGCTGTTTTAATGTATTTGTGTCCGTCTGTTTTTTCACCTTTTATACAAAAGAAAGCCGAACCCTTGTGAACCTTGCGTGAATCGAATTCAAGACCAGAAACAAGCTCTGAAGAATTAGAAAAGTCTTTATTGTTTTGTAGCAGTGAAGCAAGGTCTTTAACAGTAAAAGTCATAAGCAAAAGAAAACTTTAAAACTAGAATTAAACTAATTTTCTTCTAAACACTTTAATTAAGCAAAGTATGCCTTGATTACTTTTTTAAAGAACAAGCCTTATAGTCTTCTACAAATTTGCAAATTAGCGAGCCTTTGCATAGGTTCGGGTTGGGATAATCCCCCCCTCGAACAAAACAAATTCATGAAATCACCGATGGTTTCTCGGCCCCCTTTAATAAAGGGGGCGCCTCCCTCTCTGTTCTTTATCTTTTGACGATGGGTTTGGGGAATTATTTCTTAAAACCTAAAACCAAAAACTTTTTTACACAAAATGAAAAAAGCTTAATAAATAATTTGTATTTCTTAATTTAACGACAAGGAAATCCCTATAGATTGGAAATAGGGTAAACGATATATTTTTAAGGGGTGTAATTATGGTAATTGGCGCAATCGCAGGTATAGCTTCAGCAGTAAGCAACATATTTGGTAATAGAGGCGGAGAAAGAAGCGAAAGAGCAAACACAGCTCAGCAAGGCGGACAAGTAACCAATAATTTCTTTATCAGTACAGGAACTCCTTCAGGAAGCTCTTCTCAAGCAACTTCAAGTCCATCAACTCAAGCAAACACTCAATTGTCCAGCAGAATAAACAACACCGGTTCTGACACCGTTAGAATTAGTACTGGAAGCCAAACAATTGAAGTTAAAGGCGGACAAGTTTCTTCAAATCAACCAGCAACAACTTAAATAATCCGAGAATCCTTAAATTCTTTGGATAAATCCTTGCCTTGAAGAAGAACAGGAACACCGGTAATCCGTTCAACCAAAGCGCGAGCTTCTTTTGAAGTGACCGAATATATTGAACGATTTTCATGTGTTACAATCGCAGCGGCCGCTGCGATGAAGGAGCCAACGCTAACGTTGATTTCGAGTATTCTTCCAGCAGTGGGCGCAAGCCCAGTATATCCGGCCGAACGGCCAACAACAGCCAAATTAGAAATTTTGGTTAGAGAATGTTCTATTCCAAAATTAAAGGTGGGTTTAGGCATCTTCCCACCCAATCCTTCTATGCCGCCCCTTGCATCGAAGTAGTAGCAAAAAGTGCCAACTGCTTTTTCTGGAGACAAGCCTCCGTGCAACATGATTTGCCCCGAAAGGGGCTCCTTGACATCCAAGATGTTTAAAGACTGTCTGACATAAAGCTCCTGGGGGGCAATAACTTTTATTTGTTTAGAAACACCAAAGCTATTGAGCCATTTTTCCAACTCTTTAAGCTCTGAAAGCATTTCTTCGGTTGGACGAGAACCTGCATCAGCCATTTCAAGAACTTCGTAAGAAGTAAATTTATACAAAAGTGCATTCCATGAGAGCTCATCTTTACTAAGAATTGCAATGTTAGGTCGGTCAAACAAAAAGCCTTTTTTAAAGTCATAGGGTTTGTTGCGGTACAAATGGTAAGCAGCACCTAGAGCTATACTTCTAAAATCAACAAAATCCTCTCCAACATGAAAGGGAAGCTCGGCTTTCTTTAGCAGCCAATCGGCAAAATCTTTGTCGAGTTCAGCATAAAGTTTTTCTTTGATTTTCTTCATCAAATAAGGATTTGCGATAATTTGTTTTTCGATTTTTTGAAGCTCTTGGACAGTTAAACCTTTGGTGCGAAAAACAGGCGAAACAGGCAAAGTAGAACCAGGAAAGCCTAAACTCTGGAAACCAATTGAGTATTTTAAACCGGCAGCTCTTGCCAACTCTGCGTCCTGGCTTGTATCAGCGTAGCTGTTTGCTTGCAGAGTTGTAGTTTTTTTTGGATCAGATAAATTTTTGACTTTTAAATATTTAATTTGATTATCAATCACTGCAGGCTCTAAAACAGATTCATGAAGAATGTGAACATTAGCTTCAAGCAACATTGTTTTTAAAGCTTCACTCACCAAATGAGGATTAGCAGCAATTCGCTTAACTTTTGCCCGCTTTAGGAACTCACGATAAAACTCGCTGGATGGAGTTAAATTAGCATTTATTTGGTTACGGTCCAGATACGCTAAACCGCCCTGAACCAAGAGTCCACCAAAAGGCTCTTCTGGCTTATTCTTCCGGATTAAAAGCACTTTGGGTTTTACGCCTAAGCCAACCAAAGCTCTAGAAGCCATTACAACAACAGCAACAGAAGTTAATTCATTACCATAAACGATTAAATGGTAATTTTCAGGAGCTTTATCAAATATTTGTGCAGCCTGATAGGAAGCACCTAAATAAAGTTTATTGACAAAACCATGCTTTATTTTAGAATTTTGTTTAAATTCCTGATCAATCAATTGAAGAGAATCTGAATAACTTGAATTAAATTTGATAGTTGGATTTATTTTGAGAAAACTCTTCCATTCGAGTTCTGAAAGCTTATTATCGATTCCAGCGCTGATTGTGAGAGCTCGCTGAAGCTCGCCTTTTTGGGTTTCTGTAAGTTTTTGATTTTGCTTTAAATAATCATTTAAATAAACTAAATCGTTTTGTTCAAGAGAGTTTAAAGGAAAAACAGAGCTTAACAACTGAGAAAAAATAAATAGGATTTGAAGAAAAAGAATTTTCAAAGTCTAGAAAAAATTTTAGTAATTTCTTCTTTAGTTTAATTAATAAATTGAGTTGGGAGAGTTTATCTGTATTTTATTAATTTTTGTACCTTTATATTTTCGATGAAGTTGCCTGAGTCAAAGAAGCATAACTTAAAGCATTTGCGACTGTTTCTCCATTGTTTTCAACAATTTGAGTAGCCTGAAAATCATTGCCTCGAAGCAGTGCATCAACTGCCTGATTAGTTGGTAACAAAAGCCAACTATCTCTTCTCAACATCTGAACAACCCAAGGGAAAGTCGCATCTTGCCTTCTCTCTTGAACTGTTTTATTGAAAGAACCTCTTTTGTTGGCCTCTTCATCTCCCAAAGTTACTGTTTCTATTCCTCCAACCAAATCCTGAAGTGTTGGATTCCGCATTAAATTTTCTATTGTAAGTCCATGCGCAGTTCCTATTAAACGAACTCCTCTTTCCGCTATTGTTCGTGCTGCTAAACATTCAAGCTCGGTACCAATTTCATCAATAATAATTATTTCAGGTGTATGGTTTTCGACCGCTTCAATCATTAGTTGGTGCTGCAGACTTGGATCAGCAACTTGCATTCTTCTAGCACGACCAATTGCTGAATGAGGTACATCACCATCACCTGCTATTTCATTGGACGTATCTACAATTACCACTCTCTTATTAAATTCATCATTTCCTGCAAGTAATCGTGAGGCATTTCTAAGCGCTGTTGTTTTTCCAATACCTGGTCTTCCTAAAAATAAAATTGAGCTCTGTTTAGTCAGTTTTAAAAGATGCTCTACCATTCGCACATGATCAGCTTCTGAGCGACCAACTCTGAGCGTTAACCCAATAATTTCACCGCTCCTATTTTTAATGCAACTTATGCGGTGTAAAGTTCCATCAATTCCAGCACGATTATCGCTATTAAATTCTCCAATTTTGTCAGTAATTTCATTAATTTCTTCTCTTGTTACAGGCTTCCCATCAAGAAAAAATGGTTTTTGATCTTGGTATCTAATTTCAGCGGTTCGGCCAAAATCTAATACGATTTCAACTAATGCTTTATTGAGATCAAGTGCTTCACTTATTCTTTGGGGAAGTAAAGTCGTAAGTTTTGCTAATTCAACTCCATTTGTACTTTCTCTCTTGTTCGAATTGAAGTGAATCTTTGAAGATTTAGGTCTTCTTAATTTTGCGGAAAACAACTTTTGTAATAAAGCTTTTTGTTTGCCAGCATGAGGGAGAGCAAGAATCGATATCATAAAAATTACTCGATTAAATATAAGCAAAATACTAATTTAATCAAAGCACAAAGTACATACATTAAAAGTTTATTTCATTTAAAGTTTAATTTCACAAATTTTTCAAATCAAAATCCAATACTGCGAATGCTTCTACTCTTCCATCAAACCCAAACTATTTAAAACCTTATTATTTCGGCGCCATTTGGGAGAAACTTTTATTTTCAAATCCAAAAACACCTTAGAGCCCACTAATTCTTCAATCTCAAGCCTGGCTTTAGTTCCAATCTCTTTAATCTTGCTTCCCTTTTTGCCTACCAAAATCCCTTTCTGCGATTCAGTTTCGACCAAAATAAAAGCTTTGATTTTCACCATCTCTCTTGGCTCTGCAACTTCTTCGTAGCTCTCAATCGTCACCGCACAAGAGTGGGGAACTTCTTCGTCAGTTTGAAGAAGTACTTGTTCGCGAATCAGCTCTGAAGCCAGAAAGCGCAAAGACCGATTGGTAGGAGCATCATCGGGGAAATAAAAAGGCCCTTCCGATAATTCCAAATGAATCTTCTGGAGCAACTCTTCAAGACCTGTTCCATCCAAAGTTGAAATGGACATAATGGTTGGCTTTTTCTCAAAATGCTCAAAGAGAGCTTCATAATCAACAATGTCTCTTTTTAGTCTGTCCTGGCGTTTAGCCAAATCCGCTTTGTTTAAAACCACTAAAAGCGGTATTTGAGGACAATGCTTTTTTATCCAATCGACAATCCATGCGTCCCCTTGTCCAGGTGAGTGGTTTGCTTCGCTCATAAAGATAATTAAGTCTGCTTCATTGGCCCCATCCAAAGAGATTTTCAAACAAGTTTTGCCTAACTCATCGACCGGTTTATGAATTCCCGGCAAATCGACAAAGACCACCTGAGCGTCTTTCTGGGGATAAGTGTAAACTCCTAAAATTTTCGTCCGGGTAGTCTGCACTTTGGGACTGACAATAGCAATCTTTTGTCCAATTAATTTATTTAAAAAAGTTGACTTACCAACGTTGGGCCTGCCAACCAGCGCAACGAAACCGGATTTTGTAACTTTTTCTTCGGAGTTTTCCATTTTTTAATAATAATTAATCCTCTGTCATCCTGAAACAAGTTCAGGATCTAAATTTAAAGCTTCAAAACATTTTAGATTATGCACTTGATACTTTAGCCTTAAACTGGCAAAATATTGAGTTCAGTCAACTTACAAAAAAGTTGTCCTGTTTTTGCGGACGTAGTTCAGCGGTAGAATACTTCCTTGCCAAGGAAGGGGTCGAGGGTTCGAATCCCTTCGTCCGCTCCATTTTTAGATTAATTAAGTTTTAATAGAGAAGTCTCAACTCTATATTGACTTTTGGGTTCATGCCTCTTAAAGAGAACTTATAGGAACATTTTTCAGTAAACAAATGAGAATTGGATTTCCAAATTAATTCCTTTGATAAAGTAAAATGACTAAATTCACCAAGAAATTGAAGATAGTTAGGAACATTATTTAACTAGCACTTCAATTTTCAAAACAAATAAGATATACTTTTAAGCTCGAAAACGAGTAAACTTAAATAAGTTTGATTGAGAACTTCTACTGAATAGTTATGGCTAAAAAAGCAATTAAAGAAAGAGAACAGAAAAAAGAACAGTTGGTCGAAAAAGGACTGATGTCCGAGGTCAAGCTCCGCAACAGATGCTGGAAATGCGGGAGACCTAGAGGCTTCATCAGGGACTTTGGATTATGCCGCATTTGCTTTAGAGAAATGGCGCATGATGGTCAAATCCCAGGCGTAAAGAAATCCAGTTGGTAACCCTAAAAACAATATAGAACAGTGAACCATTCAGATCCAATAGCAGATTTATTAACAAGAATTAGAAACGCACTACTAGTTAAGAAAAAAGTAGTTAGAATGCCTCATTCAAAGGTTAAAGAAGAACTTTGCAAAGTTTTATTACGTACAGGCTTCATTTCTGGAATTGAGATTGAGGAAATCTCTCATGCTAAGAAAGATATTGTTGTCAAGCTTAAGTATGTAAACAAAGAAGCAGCTATCATCAATCTTAGAAGGCAGAGCAAGCCAGGATGCAGGCTTTATAGCTCACCTAACTTCAGAGCAAGTGGTGTTCCGCAGCACAGTGTTACAATTTTCACCACTAGCAGCGGCATCATCACAGATAAAGAGGCTCGTGAAAAAGGCGTGGGCGGAGAAGTGCTTTGCACAATCTGGTAAATTTAATTAATTAAAATATTAGGTAAATAAAAAATGTCTAGAATAGGTAAAAAAACCACAAAACTTGAATCCGGTGTTGAAGTCAAACAGTCGGATGAAACAATAATCGTAAAAGGACCTAAAGGTGAAATCTCCATTCCTGTTACTGGTGGCTTTAAAGTTGAAATTGCTGATGGTTCAGTTGCAATTCAGCCTCCTGCTAAAGAGCTCACAAAGGGCAAAGACAAAGCCCTTTATGGACTTTACGGTAGTCTTCTTCGCAACGCATTAATTGGTGTAACTAAAGGCTTTACTAAAAAACTTATTTTGGTTGGGGTGGGTTACAGAGCCCAGCTTCAAGGCCAAAAATTGGTTATGTCTTTGGGTTACAGTCACCCGGTTGAGTTTGAGGTTCCAAGCGGTCTTTCGATTAAGTGCCCGGACCAAAACACAATTGAGATTACGGGAATTAGAAAAGACGAAGTTGGACAGTTCTCAGCTGTAGTTCGTAAGAGCAGGCCACCTGAGCCATATAAAGGTAAAGGTATTCTTTACGATGGCGAGAAGATAAGACGTAAAGAAGGAAAATCAGGTAAAAAATAGGATTAAATAGGATAAACAGTCATGTCATCAAACTTCACAAAAAAACAAATTTTAGACAGAGCCCACCGTCGGGTTAGAAAAAAAGTTATTGGTACTGCCGAAAAGCCGCGTTTAGCGGCTCACAAAAGCGGAAAGCATATTTATGCTCAGCTGATTGATGACCAAAAAGGTATTACTTTGGCTTTTGCTTCCTCTCTCGACGAAGGCTTACGCAAAGAAGCTAAGCATGGCGGAAATTGCGATTCAGCCAAACGTGTTGGCAAGCTTCTGGCTGAGAAAGCTAAGTCACAAAAAATTACTAATGTTGTATTTGACCGCGGCGGTCATTTATATCACGGTAGAATCAAATCTCTCGCAGATGCTGCCAGAGAAGCAGGTCTGGAGTTTTAATTGAAAGGAATTTATAGATAATGAGTACTCAAAAACTAGCAAAAGGTCCAAGACCAGGTGTAAGACCTGGAACCAAGCCAGGAACCAGTCCAAAAGGAGATTCTCCTAACGATGATAGAGGGCAAAGAAGACCTTCTAGAGACTCTTATGGCCAACAAGGAAAAAATGAAAAAGACAACGAATGGGTAGAAAAAGTTGTACAAATCCGCCGTGTAACCAAAGTTGTTAAAGGTGGTAAAAACATGAGTTTTTCAGCCTTAGTTGTTGTTGGTGATTTAAAGGGCAATTTGGGTGTTGGTTTAGGAAAAGCAGCCGAAGTTGTTGATGCAATCAGAAAAGCTGTTGAGGATGCAAAAAAGAATTTGGTTAGAGTTCCTTTCGATCAAGGCTCTGTGCCTCACGCTGTAATTGGAAAATACGGTTCCACCGAAATTCACATGTTCAGAGCACCTAAAGGAACGGGATTAATTGCCTGCTGGTCAATCAAAATGGCTTTAGAATCTGCTGGTTTACATAACTTAGTTTGCAAAACCATCGGTTCTACAAATCCAATTAACGTATTGGGTGCGCTGATTGATGCTATTGGCAAACTTAAAACCAAAAGCCAAATAAAGCAATTAAGAGGCAATTCATCAGTTGCTGCTTAAATAAATTGCTTTATGGTTTAAAATATACCTACTTAAATTCACTTACATACAAACTCATTAGATAACAGGACAAGAAAATGAACTTAACTGATTTAGCACCAGCACCAGGCGCCAAGAAAAAGAAAAAAAGAGAAGCTAGAGGTAGAGCCGGCTACGGGGGGAAAACTGCTGGTAGAGGCCACAACGGACAAGGTCAAAGAGCTGGAGCTTCAATCAGAAAACAATTTGAGGGTGGACAAACACCTCTTTATAGGAGACTTCCAAAGCATCAGTACATTTCTAGTCCCAATGCTACTTTTTACACAATTATTAATTTGAATCAGCTTAATAATGAAGCACTAGAAGGCATTAATGAGCTTACACCAGAGATTTTGCTTGAGAAAAAAGTTATTAAAAAACTTGAAAATGGCGGTTTAAAAGTCTTGGGTACTGGCGAAATTAAAAAGGCCGTTAAGATTACTGCCCATTCTTTCTCTGGTTCGGCACAAGAAAAAATTAAAAAAGCTGGTGGCAGTATCGAATTAGTAGGACAAAATTAATTCTAAACTCATTGAATTCCCCGCAAAACTTTAATAAAAAAAGTAAGATATTGCTTTAATAATTTCTTTTCTAAATTGAATGGCTACCCTAAAATGGCTACAAGTTAAATGTCTAATCAAGCAAGTACTATGACAGCTGGTTTTAAATCTAAGCCGAGACCTCTACAAAAAAATAACAGCGGCTTTAAGCTTCCATCCTGGGATTCCATTGTTCAATCAGGACTGTTGATTAGAGTTGGGCTGACAATTGCCCTACTTGCTTTTTACCGATTTGGTGTACAGGTGCCTCTCTCGGGGATTGACCACGCTAAAATGGCTCAGGCCGGGAATTTACTAAGCAGCAACCTTTTAGGTTTAGTTGACCTTTTTGCTGGTGGTGCGTTAAGTAATCTCTCTGTATTCGCTCTTGGGATCGGCCCATATATTACAGCATCAATCATGATGCAACTTCTTAATGAGGTTTTTCCTCAACTAAAATCCATGCAGCAAGAGCAAGGAGAGAGTGGACGCAAAGAATACCAACAATGGGTAAGAAGACTTTCAATTTTGTTGGCAATAATTCAATCTTTTGCACTTACCAGATGGCTCTTCTTATCAGGCTTAACTAGTACAACAGATCCAGCCTGGATGTTTTTTATTAAATCCGTCATTAGTATGGCAGCTGGTAGTGCTTTTGTAATGTGGATCGGTGAACTAATCAGCGAATTCGGAATAGGCAACGGAGGTTCACTTTTAATTTTTGCAGGGATCGCAGCGAGATTGCCTCAAATGGTGGGCCAAACCTACGATGCTTGGAAGAGTGGAGCAACTCCGACCTGGGGTATTTTAACTCTAATTGCCTTTTTTGCAATTGTGATTCTTGGAATTATTTATATCCAGGAAGGTGCGAGAAAATTATTAATTGTTGGAGCTCGAAGTAGTTCCTCAAGCTCTTTCTCAACACAGAACGGCGGTTCACACTATTTACCACTTAAAGTTAATCCAGCTGGTGTTTTGCCAATTATCTTTGCAAGCGCAACTATGTACTTACCTCTGCAATTATTTACCTTTGCAACGGGTCAACCCAACTTATCAATGTCAGCCAGCATTAATAAAATTTTTGTTGAAAATAAATTTTTAGGTCCAATTTTTGCACCAATTACAAACTTTAAACCTTTAGAATCCTTCTGGGATGCCTCTGGAGGATTTTTGGACAGAATGTTTTCCTACTCTTCTATTGAGCACTCTTTCTTTTACTTGGCTTTGATTGTTTTATTTGCATTCTTTTATTCTTCCATTCTTCTCAATCCACGTGAAATGGCTGAAAACCTACAAAAGGGTGGGAATGCAATTCAAGGCGTAAAACCAGGTAAACCAACGGCTGAATACATCGAAAAACTTTTGAATAGAATTGTTTTAATTGGTGCTTGCTTAATAGGTTTAATTACTATTCTTCCAATTCATGTAGAGAAGCTCTGTGAAGTCACCACTTTAGGCTCTTTAGGAGGCACTTCTCTCATCATTATGGTAGGTGTTGCCATTGACCTTTACACCCAATTGATGATGTACTCACAGGCTCACCAATACAAAGTTCGCTCTCTTTTAAGCAGTAAATAAAATGGTTGAAAAAACTAAAGTTGGAAATTTCATTTTATTGGGACCGCCTGGTGCTGGCAAAGGAACACAAGCCCAAGTCCTCGCTAAAGAACTAAATTTAGAAAAAATAGATACAGGAAACTTAATTAGACAAGCCATCAAAGAGGAAACACCACTAGGTATAGAGGCAAAGAAATTTGTAACTCAAGGCAAGCTTGTGACCGACCAACTGGTTATTAATCTCATTTTAGAAGAGATTGAAAAAGTCACGAAACAAGACAAAAACTTTTTGCTGGATGGTTTTCCAAGAAACTTAGCTCAAGCAAACGCGCTAGATGAAGCTTTAACAAAAAAAGGAATAATGCTCAACAAAGCAATTTCCATCCAAGTCGATTCAAACAAACTAGTTGAAAGAATTACAGGAAGAAGACTATGCACAAACAAAGCCTGTGGAGCCGTTTACCATTTAAAGTTTAATCCACCAAAACAAGAAAACATTTGTGACCTTTGCGGTTCAGCTTTGTATCAAAGAGAGGATGATAAAGAAGAACTTGTTCAATCCAGATTAAATACCTACAACTCTGAAACTTCACCATTAATTGAGTTTTACAGCACAAAGGGAATCCTTGAAGCAATTGATGGAAACAAAAAATCAGAAGAGGTAAGTAAAGAGATTTTTAGTAAGGTTTAAATTCTGCTTCATATTAAAGCTCATGAGGGAATAAAGGATTTACTTGTTAAAGTAAACCTTTGCTCAAAAAATTATTAGAGTGTTTTTTGTATAACTATTTAGTCGTTATGTAAATCACCAAAATTACTCTTCAAAATCAAAAAGTGCATAAGATAAAGAATCCTTAGCTTCAGAAACTTCAATATTCTTAGCTTCTTCAAACTTATTTAACTTTGCTGTATTTATTAAATTCGCCCAGGAATATGCTTTTCCAAGATAGCTTTTTAGGTCTTCTCTAGCTTTCATTTGCTTATCCAATTTATTCATTTGTTTGGACACTTCAAACTCAACTGAGATTAATGAAAAATAGGAAAGGCCTGCTCCCAAAACACCAAGCAAAGCTACGTTCAAAACTATTTTTTGTAAGTAAGCAAGTTTAGATAAAAATCTTTGACGTGGAGAAGAGCTAAAGATTTTAAATGATTGCTTAGCTTTTAATTCCTGATACTCTTCTTCTAAAGGTTGAACAACCTGAAGATAGTCTCTGCGAGCCTGAAGTGGTAACTGATTACTATTATTGTAATTATTTTTTAACTTAAAATTGCTTCTCATCAATATTTTTTTAAAGTATGGCTTATTTTACATGCTGCTCTTAGTTTTGCGCTGCGCGCTCGTGAATTTTTTCTAATTTCATCTTTTGTCGGGGTTAAGGGTTTTGGTGTTATCAGCTTTAGAACATCTTTGTGTTTTTTAAAAATGTTTTTTACAATTCGGTCTTCACCCGAATGAAAGGATATGACGGCCAATATGGTGTCCGGTTCCATCCATTCAATAATTTTCTCTAACCCAGATTCGAGTTCGCTGAATTCCTCATTAACGGCAATCCGCAAAGCCATTAAAGGGAGAGTAGCCGGATGAATTTTGGAGCGGTGAGGCATTTTAAAACAGAGCTCAATGATTTCTCCCAAAGTAAGAATCGGACGGTTTTGAACAATAGCTTTTGCCAATTTCCGCGCTGGAAGATAATCCGCATAGTCCCAAAACATGTCAGCGATTTTTTGCTCGGGCCAAGTATTTAAAATTTCGGATGCGCTGTTTTGGCACCATTCGTCTAAGCGCATATCCAGAGGCAGCTCTCGGGCTTCTTTGGAGAAATTCAAACCGTAGCTTGCCTCGTCGAGCTGGAAAGAGGAAATCCCCAAATCCAAGAGAATTACTTTTTTAGAATACTTGAGATCAGTCCCTAGAAGACTATGGGGAACAAAGTCTGGAATTTTGGAAAATCTTTGGTTAATTAAATTAATCGAGAAACATGGATTCTTCTTTTCTTCCAAAAGGTTTTGTTCCGCTAGCTTTAGACTCTCGGGGTCGCGGTCAAACCCAAAGAGTTGCACTTTTGAACCATTATTTGAACTATTATGCGAATAGGCTTTTTCTAAAATTGCTTTAGAATGCCCGGCCATTCCCAGAGTTCCGTCAATCAACACCATATCACTCACTGGCTCAAAGATTTCGAGGACTTCGTTTAACATTACTGGAATATGCTGCTGATTCATTTGTAAGAAAGACCTTATAATTTTTTTGGTAATTTGCTTTTGTAATTTGCTTATGAATAAGGATTCTGAAATTTTAAGCGATTTCGAGGGGAATTGTGCCTCAAGTCAGGAAAAACCCCCTCAATCCCTCTTATCAGAGGGAAGTCAATGGCTCCTCCCTGATAAGGAAGTTAAAGAGGTTTCTTCTCTGCTCTCCTTGAGGAGAGCGGCTGGGGGTGAAGGTGACGAATTAATTAAATTCGACCAAGAAATAGACCGTGACCTTGAAGAAGCGCTTGAAGAAATAAGAATAAAAAGTCGTGCCTTGGCCTCCAGTCTCTATCGGTGTTTTGAAGACGCCCGCAAATCCGAACGTTTTGAAGCCGCTTTTACAGAGGGCTTTGACAACACATCATCTGAAGAAGAAATTCTTAAAAAAATTAATGAGAAGTTTGAAGAAAAAGATTTTATGACCTTTCGCGAGTTTGTTCGTCTGCTCAGGGCTTGTTCTCTGCATATTGGCGGTCACATTTCGGGCAAAATAAAAAATTGCTACAACCGAACACTGAAAGAAGATCGCATTCTCATCGCTTATAATCTAGGCAAACAGCTTTCTTCAAAATAAAAGTTTTTCCATGTCCACCAATAATTTCCAACATTTAATTAAATTATTTTCCGAAGGCAAAGACTTGGACGAGCAAACAGCTAAAGATTTTATTTCTTGCCTTGCAGATCCTGAAACCACAGAAGAAGAATTAGCCGAACTGACTAAGGCTTGGAAAGCCAAAGGTGAAACACCGCAAGATTTAGCAAGCATTGCCAAAGAAATTTTAAGCCGCATCGAAACAGTAGAAGTTGATGATGAAACCATTGATTGCTGCGGCACAGGAGGCGATAACAGTCACACATTTAATATTTCTACAGCCTCAGCTTTTCTTGCGGCCTCTTTGGGACTGAAAGTTGCAAAACACGGCGGACGCAAAACCACGAGCAAATCAGGGAGCATAGATTTTTTGGAAGCACTTGGTGTTTCAACCATTGCAGAGCCAAAGAGAATAAAGGAAGCTCTCGGCCAGAGCGGTTTGGTTTTTATTGCTTCTCCGGCCAACCAAAAGCTTTTGGGACGCTGGAAAGGTGTTTGCGGAAAATTGGGATTTTACGGACAAACAGGATTAATCGGCACTCTCACCAATCCTGTTAATTTAACTTATCAGATTATCGGTGTGGCAAAACCTGAGTGGGGACTATTAATGGCAGAATCATTAAAATTGCTAGGAAGAAAAAAAGCCCTCATTGTTCACGGAAGCACTTTAGAAGGAGGACTGGATGAAGCTAGTTTGTGCGGGTCAACTTTATTTTGGAAATTAGAGAATGATGAGATTACTCAATTCACCATCAATCCACAAGAATTTGGAATTAATAAAAATTATGAACTCAAAGATATAAAGGGCGGAAATCCTGAAGAAAATGCAAAAACTTTTTTGTTTTTTCTGGAAGGCAAAACACCAAAAACCCGCTCTGAAGAAGCGATTAGAGAAACTATTTTTTATAATACAGCTTTGCTTTTATGGATTTACGGAAAAACACCAACAATCAAAGAAGGAATACAAGAAGCCAAAAATGTTACCGAGAGCGGAAAAGCTTTGTTGTTTTGGAAAGATTATGTTGTAGAAAATTTCCGTTAATCCCTAGGGGAAGGTTTGAAACCCTCCCCTAAATCAAAGAGGGCACAAATCAATGCATCATTCATATTTCTGAATGCTAAATTAATAGAATCCTTCTCCAACTTTCCTCACCCTCACAAAGAAAACTAAAAGTTATAAAGTGCCCGAAAAATCTACAAAAATATTTTTTGAATATAAAGAAACCCAGACGGACAAGGAATCCAAAAGGCTCGACGTTTTTTTGTCTGAAACCATGAATCGAAGCCGATCACTGATCCAAAAGAGCATAAAACAAGGATTAGTTTTTATTAATTCCAAATCAGTAACAAAGACAGGCGAGCAGATTGAAAATGGAGACATTGTAAGTGGTGAAATCCTTGAAAACCCAGATGATAGCGCAGAAATCCAAGCCGAAAATATTCCGCTAAAAATTGTCTTTGAAGATAAAGATTTATTGGTGGTGGACAAACCGGCTGGCTTAATCGTTCATCCAACCAGCTTTTTGAAAGAAGGTACTTTAGTAAATGCCCTTCTTTACAAATACAAAAACGACGAACTATCCGACCTAAACAACGCAGACGGCTTCAGACCCGGAATATTGCACCGTCTAGACAAAGATACCAGCGGATTGATGGTGGTTGCAAAAAACAACCAAGCCCACGTCGCGCTTGCGGAACAGCTTGCCACGCGTACCCTCAAGCGGGTTTACTGGGCTGTGGCTTGGGGAAATCTTGAAGGAAAATTCAAAGAAGACAAAGGTACTATCGAAGCGCCGATTGGAAGGCACCCGATCGAGAGAAAAAGAATGGCTGTAATTAAGGATGAAAAAAGAAAATCGAGATTCGCAAGAACCCATTGGGAGGTTTTAGAAGAATTAAAAAACGCCACACTTTTGAAACTAACCCTAGACACAGGCCGGACACACCAAATCAGAGTTCATCTCGACTATATTGGGCACCCGATAATTGGAGACCAGACTTATGGAGGAAAAAAAAGCAAAACCTCTCTAATCCGAAGGCAGGCCTTGCATGCTAAATCTCTGTCCTTTGTTCATCCAACCAACAAAGAAATTATTACTCTTGAATCGAAGCTTCCATTGGATTTTTTAATGCTATTAGACAAATTAAGTCTTGGTTAATGAGCTTCGAGTGGGTTATGATCTAAATAATAAAAAAGATTTGGAGAATATTATGATTAGAAGCGTCAAGAATCATTCCAATTCTAGAGTTTACAAAACTCACATATCATCAACAAGACCTTGTATTCTAAATGATCCAAAAGCGATTAGTGGTGATGGGAGAACACCTAATCCTTTAGTAAAAAGTCTTGTAGACGCTCAAAAAACTGGACAACATGTTCTTCCTGCAAAGGAACAATCAGCTTTAATACAGGGTGTATTAAATGCAGGAAATAATGCTGTTAAGAAGCAACATTAACCTTTTGCTTCACATGTTCGTACAAATATTCTTTATTTTTCATAACCAGGTTCTCCGCTAAATTGTTAAATAGAGCTCTCCATCCTTCATTTACATAACTGGTTAAATGCTCTGAGGAAAAAACAGATGGCATATTTGCCATAATTACCTTTCTTAAATCTTTTGGCAAATTCTCTTGTTGGATATAAAGCTCAACTAAAGTATTTCTTCCATAAAAAGCCAAGCCCAAAGCACCACTAGCCAAAAGCAAAATCAAACCAGAGATCGGTAGAATCCATTTATCAAACAATTCTGGAATTCTGCTTTTTTTTGTTTTTATTGATTTGATATTTTGCTCATCAATAGACGAAGCTACTTGGTCATCCTGCGAATTTGGAGAAAAACCAGTAGAAACAGAATTAAGAAAAATGAATTGTTTTATAGGCGAGGAAAAAGAATTGGATCTTAAAATCCTGGCCGAATTTAAAATTCCGACCTTCATTAAATTTAATAATGTTTTAAGTATTAGTGCTTTACATTATACATGTATATTTGTCTTAAAAATCTGATATCAATGCTCAATCCATAAGAGTAAGAAGTTTTGGTAAGGTAAGTTTTCTAAAATGAGATAAATTTTGTCCATCATCAACTTCTTTTTGAATTTTTCTCCTTAATTTTTCCAGAGCCTCTACAGAATTTATATTTTTAAAAAGGGTTTTAAACCCAATATCAAGATATTGTCCAAACCAAACATGAGAAAAAACAGATGGAAAATCATCTTTTTTGACTTGCTTAATCTGTTCTTCTAAATAACCATATTCAAGAAGTTTATTTTGAATAATAGGTTCCATAATATTACCTACTACAGCTCTTCCCCTTGAAGCAACTAAATATAAAAAAGCAAAAGCACAAACAAAAAATAAAGATGAAGTCATAACTATTTTTTCAATTAAAGTTTGTCTGTTTCGATTTTTAGGTTTTTGTTCTGAGTTATTTGGATCATTTGCAATATTATTATTTGAAGACAAAGAATTTCCGGAGGAACTTCTCAGAGCGCTTAGAAAGATCCTTTTATTTAGAGAGTTTAACTGTGTGCAATTTAGGATCATTTATAAACTTATTTAATGAACCAAGAAAAAAATTATATATTCACAATACACTTAGTTTGTATTTTCTTAATAATTGAATTAAAAAGGAGAGTGTCAAAGCAGAATAGACAAGAAGTTTTGTTGAAGCCTAGAAATACCACCATTTCTGTGAAAGTCCTGAAAAAGCTCAAGGTCAGCTCTTATCATCGTAGTTGAACGAGAGACTACCTTTGTTTTTCTTCTGAATC
>JANRMG010000078.1:0-7629 GCA_033761855.1 Candidatus Caenarcanales bacterium | reverse complement strand
ATAATAATTTTTATAGCAATAATAGTTGTTGGCAGCCATATGTGGTGGGCAAGTAACAAACAAAAAAACGATAGCTTGGTTGTTTCGGGTACCTTGCAAGCGGCTGAGGTGCAGTTTGGCTCTCGCCAAGGAGGGAGGGTAAAGGAAGTATTGGTTGAAGAAGGACAGCTGCTTACGAAGCAACAAGTTATCCTAAACCTAGAAAACGATGAATTGGTGAGCCAGAGAAATGCAGTAGAAGCGAACTCCGAGGCACAATCCGCTTTGATTAAGGAGCTTACCAATGGTCCTCGTGCCGAAGAGCTTGAACAGGCTCGTTCCAGCTACAAACAATCTAAAGCTACTTACGACCTAACCAAAAATGGTAATCGTGTCGAGGACATTAATACAGCCAAAGCCACTATGGAATCTGCACTCTCGGAGAAACAAAGAGCAGAACAATACTTTAAACGCCGCGAAGCTCTTTTTAAAGAGCAGCTGATTACCACAGACCAATTGGAGGAAGCTAAGAAGAATTTAACCGTAGCCGAAAAACGCTATGAAGAAGCAAAACAACAATTTACAAAATCATCTAAAGGTTCTAGGAAAGAGGAAATAGAAGAAAGCTATTTTAATATGAAATCACGTGAAGCCAGCTATCAAAATCTGGCAAAAGGAACTCGCTCGGAAAAAATTGAAGCTGAGAGAAGCAAATTAGAATCTTTGAAATCCCAATTAAGCGAACTGGATAGTAAAGTAAACGAGCTGGAAGTTAAATCTCCTTGTTACTGTGAATTAGGAGATTTTGAGATTGAGCCCGGAGACTTAATCTTGGCCAACCAAGTTTTGGGTGTTTTAATTGACTTAAACAATGTTTGGGTCGAAGCCTACTTGCCTGAAGAGGTTTATGGCAAGGTTTGGCCGGGGGATAAAGTCTCAATCAGCTCTTTGACTTATCCGGGCAAAAAGTTTGTTGGAAAAATAAAACATGTGGGCCTCAAATCGGAGTTTACACCACGCAACATACAAACCATAGAAGGTCGTAAGCAGCAGGTTTTTAAAGTAAAAGTAAGCCTCGACAATTCGAAGAAGCTCTTTAGGCCTGGTATGGACCTTGAAATGCGCTTTAATTTTAAAGAAAGGAAGGCGGATGATGATTAGTACCTCTAATTTGGCAACAAGAAAAAATATTCGTTTGCCTAATTATGATTATTCCTCTCCAGGAGCTTATTTTGTTACTGTTTGCTCTTTTGTAAGAGAAAGTATTTTTGGAGAAGTGCAAAATGATGAAATGTTCGCAAATGAAAAAGGACAAATTGTAGAAGAAGTTTGGAAGGGTTTGCCTAAGCATTATCACAATATTGAATTAGATGAATTTGTTGTAATGCCAAACCATTTTCATGGAATTTTGAAGATTATTTATAATCCGGGAGATGGTCATATTCCATCTTATGTAGGGGCTCATCATGATGAGCCCGCCCAATCAACATATTCACAAAACCCTTCTTCGTTAAATACAAGATTATTGCAAGAACGGGTTCAACATGCTGAACCCCTACATAAAGAGCATTTCAAAAAAAATTTATTAAGTAACGTCATTAGATCGTTCAAAGCTGCATCAACAAAAGCCATAAGAGAAGTCAATTTTTCATCAGAAAAAATATGGCAAAGAAATTACTACGAAAGAATTATCAGAAGCGACGATGAATTAAAACAAATTCAAGAATATATAAAATTTAATCCTTTGAATTGGGCTTTAGATCAAGAAAATAACAACAAAAGTGCAAAACCATGAACAGCTCTCAAAACACAAACATCCACCCTGTAGGGGCTCATCATGATGAGCCCGCCAACCCCTATGACAACAACGTCATAATCGCCGACAAACTAACCAAAGCCTTCGGAACAAAGACGGTTGTGGATGATGTATCTTTCCAAATTAAACGAGGAGAGATCTTTGGCTTCCTTGGCCCCAACGGCTCAGGCAAATCAACGGTAATCCGTATGCTTTGCGGAGTTTTAAATCCCTCATCCGGAGGCGGATCGATTGAGGGGATAGACATTACCAAAGCCAGCAATCAGGTGCGTCGTTCAGTTGGCTATGTGTCTCAGAAGTTTGGCTTATATCCAGACTTGACGGTTAAGCAAAACATGGAGTTTTACGGGCGAGTCTATGGAGTGAACGATGAAAAGATAAAACTAAGAATCCAACAGCTTTGCAAAAAAACCAACCTTACTCCTTTTTTAGAAAATAAAGCCGAAACTCTCTCCGGTGGATGGAAGCAAAGATTAGCTTTGGCTTGCGCCATTTTACACGAACCCTCGGTTTTGTTTTTGGATGAGCCAACAGCCGGAATAGACCCCGTGGCCCGCCGCGAGGTTTGGGATTTATTATTCGAACTTTCTACCGAAGGCATGACCATGCTTGTGACTACTCACTATATGGACGAAGCCGAGCGCTGCCACCGAGTTGGCTACATTTATATGAGTAAACTTATAGCTCTTGGAAGCATTGATGAATTGACTGCTCTGCCCAATCTTTATCCCGAAGGCTACCATCAGGTGGTGATTCAAGCCGAGCCAACCATGAAGATTTACGCTGCTCTCACAGAGATGGATTTTATAACTAACGTTACTCTTTTCGGGAAAAATATCCATTGTGTTTCACCAAAAGAATTACCGGATGAGGAATTTAAGAAACTAATTATTGAAAAAATTGAAGATGCTTTCAAACCCTCTTTGTCTGCAATAACGATTGAGCATAGCAAAGCAAGCCTGGAAGATGTTTTTGTTATCCTTACCCAGAGGCAAGCCCAATGACAGATAAAATGAACTCTTTGGATTTAGCAGGTGTTCATCATGATGTGCCCGCCCCAGAAAGCACAATTGAGCAAATTAAGAAATTCTGGAATGAGGAAGTCAAACCAATTATGGTTAAAGAATGGGTGCATATTTTTAATGACATTACCACTTTGCGGATTGCAATTGTAATTCCTCTCTTCCAGCTAACCATCTTCGGCTACGCCATCAACAACGAAGTTCGTAACGTTAGCACCTACGTGTTTGACCAGGACCAAAGCAAGGCCTCAACCCAATTCTTGCAAAAAGCCGAGGCAACCACTTTTTTTAAAATTAATAAATTTGTTGGTTCACGGGATGAGCTGAGCGACTCGCTGGTTTCTGGCAAAGCTAAAGTTGCCATTGCCATTCCGCCTGGTTATAACCGAGATTTTAACGCAGGTCACTCAAGCCAGATTCAAGTCCTCATCGACGGCTCCGATTCCAACGTTGCAAGCCAGGCTCAGTCGGCCTTGCAGCTCTTGGGATCGTCTGTTTCGCAGGACAAAAACCAAAAAAACCGCATAGGATCAATGGAGCAGAGCAATCAATTGGTTGAAGTCAGGCCACGTTTTTTGTTCAATCCAAACCTCGAAACTGCCTATTTAATTGTTCCAGGGCTTTTGGGCATTATTGTATTCTTGGTTACTTCTTTTCTCTGCTCTCTCTCCATCGTTAGCGAAAAAGAAAAGGGAACACTTGAACAACTGTTGGTTACTCCACTAAGTCCACTGGGGCTGATGATAGGCAAGGTTATTCCTTACATGACCATTGGCTTCTTCGATTTTAACTTAAGCCTTTTATTAATGTATGTGGTTTTTGGAATCCCAATTAGAGGTAATTTTTTGCTTCTAGAGCTGGCTGTGATTATTTTTATGTTCTCTAGCCTTGGGGTTAGTTTGGTTATTTCGGCGCTTGCCAAGAGCCAGACGCAAGCCTCGCAATTGGTAATGATGCAAATGCTTCCATCAATCCTGCTTTCGGGGTATATTTTCCCTTTTGAATCAATGCCAAGCATCTTTAAATTCATTGGCTACGCTCTTCCAGTCACACATTTTATTGCCATTTCTCGGGGAATCATTTTGCGCGGTACCGAGTTCCATCATCTGTGGATACCTTTTTTGGTGCTCTTAGTTTATGGTTTGGTTATCTTGCGGATTAGCGTTAAGGTTTTCAAAAAGCAGATTGCTTAGATTCCATCAACAAAAATAAGTTAAGATATTTAGGGAACAATAAATTTAAACTGCCAATAAAAAATGAGTTATTCATTACCCAGAAAAGTGTTTTTAAGCTTCGAAGAGCTTCTTGGAAAGGAAAAAGCCGAGATTGTAGCTACTGAGTTAGAAACGTCGCTCAGGGAAACTATCATTGAAAGCAAGGAAACCCTAAAAAACGAGCTGAAAAACGAACTTGTTACGCGAGAATTGTTTGAAAAAGAGACTTTTTCAATTAGAGAGTCGTTTCAAAAAGAGGGCGAATATACCAGAAAACTCTTTGAAGAACGCTTTAAGCTCCAGGATTTAAAACTTAATATTGTAATTGCAATTGCTGCCCTGGCTTTAACCCTCTTTAATCCTGCTTTACTTGGGTTTTTAGAAAAAGTTTTTAGACTTTAAACACCCAAAATGAATTTTTTTTAAGTCTTGGTTTATTTACTGATACTCTTGGTGTTTAGCTTATAGAGAAATAATAATTCTCTATTTTACGCAAATATTAGTTTTTGTTATTTATTACTTTATTTACCTTCTTTTAAGACCATGAATAGTGCAACTCCAACTATCAATTACGGCATAAACTTATTTGGATGGCAGCCTTTTTCTCCACCTGAAGACTTAGGTGGTTACACAGAATCAATAACAGCAAGACAAGCCGCTGATGTATATACTGCGGCACCCAAAGATAGTTCTACTTATATTGAAGCTAGAAGATTAATAAATAGGGGACCAGATAACCTAGATAATATAAGAACTTTACTTGCCTCAAATCCACCACAAAGACTTACTTATGGATTAGCTGTTTTAAACCAATTAGACAGGCAAAAATTTACACTTGGAAACAATTCAAATTTGTCTCTTAAAGATTTAATCGGGCGAGCTCAAAGACTCAATTTAACTAAACAAGCAGATATAGCAACTTTCAATCAAATAAAACAACGAGTTATAGCTCAAGTAAACATCGTAAATGGCTTAGGCAACAGTTCTGCACAAGAATTTTTAACCGTTCTTCAAAGTACTGATGACCAAGTTGTTAAAAATGCAATTGCTTCTCTTAAAAGTCCTCGCGAGTTTCTTTATTTAGCCGCAGCTTCAGAAATTAGAGTAGAAAACTTTACTAGAGGAGTTCCAAAAGTCAGCGACTTACCAAACAGACAACAGCTATATACACAAAGATTAAATGAACAATCAAGATTAGCTTCTCGGATTTTAGATAAATCATCTGGAAATACCGTAGGTGAACTTCGCCAAGCTCTTCAGGATGCAGGGAATGGCAATAATCCAATTACAGTCCCTCCTTCAGCTCTAGATGGATTGAATATTTTAGAAACTGCACAAAATTTTAAATTTGAGATAACTGGTGCTAATGGTGCTACTTTAAATCTAGACCTTAAATCTTTACCAGACTTGTTTAGCCATGCACAAGCTGGTGATGACTCAGCAATAAAAGCTTTAGATGACTTTAGGACTGCTCTTGCAGCTGAGTTAACAAAAGTACATGGCAGTAGTTCGACAGTACAAAGTTTTGCAAATGTTTTAATTAGTGATGATTTGAATGCTGCCAAAAGCGCATTAACTTCTTTAGATAATCCAAGAAACTTTCTCCGTTTAAGCTGGATGGCTAATAGCTTTGATGAATTCGCCGAAGCAACGGCAGCAGTTACAACTGCTAGAGCTTATAAAGGCAATTTAAATCCTTTTTTATCATTTTTAGAAGGAAATATAGCTTTAAATGCTGCAATTCATAATTCAAGCAATGTCAACTGGGGCTCCTTGGTAGCTGCGACTGCTGAAGATGCAACTTTTGGACAATTTAGAAATGCATTATGGTCAACCTCTAAAAGTGCTGGACGGATTGGTGTGCAATCTTTTGGAGAAACTCTTTGGGGAACACCAATTAGAGCTATAGAAAGCCTTGGCAAAACAACCATTCAAAGCGTCTGGAAAAGAGCACTTATAGGTACCCCTATAGGTATGGCTGCACTTGCAGGATTAAGCTTTATTCCAGGAGTTGGAACAAATATTGTTGATGCTGTAACCAATACTCCCGGTTTTGGTGATTCTCTTCGCTCTGGAAGAATTGATCAAATCGGTGGTAGTGTCTTAAAAATGGGCGCCATTGGAGGAGTGATGGGCGGCTTATCTGCAATATTTAAAGCCCCTGCAGTTAAATGGCTCGGAGGGCTAATTAGTAAAGCTGCGGGTTCTGGGGTATTATCCAAAATTCCTTTTATTGCAAAGCTTGGACTGGCAGGAGCAACAGGCCCAGTTGGATTAGCAACTTTTGCATTTTCTGCTTTAGCTATGCTGGTTGCACCTAAAATAGTTGAAGGTGCTTGGGGTGGTCTAACTGCCATGATGGGTAAGGGCAACGACGTTAATCCAAATCCACCAAGTGCAAATATAGCTCAGAATCCAGTTCAACAAGCACCAGGCACACCAGCAGCTCCAGCATTAGATCCTGATATACAAGCTCAGCTTAACAATGTGCTTAGTGGATTAGCCTAAACCAAATTAATCCGCCCAACCATTTAGTTTTTTAACTTTATAATTTGAGTACGAATCCAAGTAGCTTTAACTCTTGTGTTTTGCTCAAATACTGCTCTCAATTTACAAATGAACCAAAATTTAGAATTTTACTTTGCAGGAGCCGCTCTGATTGTGGTTTTAATTGGGTTTTGGTTGTTCTGCTTAAGAAGATTTATTGGTTTTATAGCAACACACAGAGAACTTCTTCAGAACATAATTTTTGGAATTACCGGTTTTTGTCTCAGCTCATCCCTTGTCCTTCGGGGAATCCATCTGGAGCGTTTCCCTTGCTCTAATCTTTATGAATCACTTTTGGTTGTGGCTTTGGGACTTGCACTCATTCATTTGTTTTTATCGAACTATTCAAAAATTAAGTTTTTGGATTGGCCAACAGCCCTTTTGATTATTGCGACTTTAGCCTATGCAATTTGGCTTCCATCTTCGCAAAAAGAAGCCATTCCGCTCATTCCAGCATTGGACAGCTATTGGCGAATCATCCACGTTCCGGCTTTGCTTATCTCTTATGGCTTCCTAACGCTTGCTGGAATTATTGCTATTTTTTATTTGTTCGAAGAAAAAAAGACAAACAACCAAGACAAGCTAGATTCTCTTCAGGAGAACATGTACAAATGTGTTGCCTTCGGATTTCCGCTTTTAACTTTTGGGATTGTTACCGGCGCTTTGTGGGCCAACAAAACTTGGGGCAACCTCTGGCAATGGGACCCAAAAGAGAATTTAGCTTTAGCAACTTGGTTTTGTTATGCGGCTTATTTGCATCTTAAAATTAGTAAAAAAGTTTCAAACCGTGCACTTGCCTGGATTAATGGCGCTGGAATTTTAGTTATTTATCTAACCTACCTTGGAATCAACCAATTCGACCTTGGCGGTTTACATACTTACGGAAAAGTTTAAAACAAATTAATTCAAGTTAAAATTCAAATTTAAATTTACTGTTTTATGAATTTATTAAATTGATGAAAAACTGGATTGTAATTATATTAATCTTATTATCTTCATCCAATCTCTCATCTCAAAGTCAGGGTTTACAAAATAAAGACACAAATAATTG
>JANRMG010000077.1:0-1516 GCA_033761855.1 Candidatus Caenarcanales bacterium | reverse complement strand
TCTTTTGAGATGGATTTCTCAAACCATCGATTCTAAGCCAATATTCAACATATTCGCTTTTAGGATCATAATCTTTAGCCTGCTTTTGAATATTAAACTTCCTGCTACGAGGATCGTGTCCAACACCGGCCACATAGCACCAGTTGCCCCAATTGCTATAAACATCATAGTCAATCAGCTGCGATTCAAACCATTCCGCTCCCATTCGCCAGTCCAAGCCAAGGTCGTGGACTAAGTAACTGGCGACGTTTTGCCGCCCTCGGTTAGACATAAAGCCAGTCTCGATGAGTTCGCGCATGTTAGCGTTTACAAAATCCTCGTCGGTTTGCCCAAGTCTCCATTTGTCAAAAAGCTCTAGATCACATTTTCCGTTAGTTTCTTTATTAGCAATTCCATTTTTTTGGAAGATTTTATTTCCAAATTTCTTAGCCGAAAGCCCAAAGTACTCCCGCCAAAGTAATTCAAAAAACAGCCAATAGGTTGATTCGTTCTCTCCGCGATTTTCTTCGTATTTTTGAATTTCCTGGTAAATTTGTACCGGCGAAATACAGCCACTAGCCAGCCAAGCCGAGAACTTAGAAGAATAATCCGCTCCGAGAAGGCCATTGCGGGTTTGTTTATAGCTTTTAATTAAATCGCTCTCCCAAAGGTAATATTGTAGTCTTTCAAGCGCTTTGGATTCTCCTCCAAAATGTTGAATAGCAGCTTTTGGTGATTGTCGCTGAATAGCTTTGCTTGCAAAAAAATCTTCGAGAGTTGGAATATTACCCCAATTTTTTAAATCAGGGGCTTTAGCTTTTTCTTGTTCGATAAAAAAGGCTTCTCGGACTTTGCTTTTCTTTTCGACCAAATTCCGGAAGTTGGTAAACACATCCGATAGATTTTCAATTTCAAACGGTAGCTTCTCCGGCTCAAAGAGGGAATTGGTATCGAAAAGTTTAAATTCTAAATTGTGTTTTCTGGCTAGATTCTCCAAAAGCTTCTCTTCAGCAATTTCTTCGGAAGCAAATTCTTTTTGTCCGTAGATTCCTCTTATTTGGGGCAGTTTAGCTATTAATCTTTCAAAAGTCTCTATAGAACTGTCTTTTGAGATGTACAAATTCAAATTTATTTTCTTTAGATTCTCTCTTAGGTCTTGCAGACTCTCTAGCAAAAACCTTGTTCTAAAGCAACCCATTTTCGGTGCACCAATTAGTGGTGTTTTAGTAAACAGGCGTGGTTCGAAGCAGTAAACGGGCAAAACCAAATCAAAACCCTCTATAGCTTTTGTTAGTGCCTCGTTGTCGTGGGTTCGTAGGTTTTGGCGGAGCCAGAGTAGGCAGATTGATTGCATTAGTTAAGAAATATTTTAGTAATTTGTATAGTCTGGTTTAGTTATAATTTCAAGATTAAATTTAAATTCATTATGATAAAGCTAGCAAAAGTTGCAACTAATGTAATCAAAAATCGATTTTGTTCTCAAAAAAAAGTAAGTAGACCTAATATAGGTATTCCTTATTATGAGCCTCCAGTTATT
>JANRMG010000076.1:0-2076 GCA_033761855.1 Candidatus Caenarcanales bacterium | reverse complement strand
TACCGGTTGTAATTATTTTTTCTGACTTTACTGATTTAATCCTTTCAAAGGTTTCTATAATAAAAGTTTTATGTATTGTTTTGTTTTTCCTGTCTATTTATTTGGTCTTGAGGTCTCTGCAAATAATTTTTGAAAAGCTTTTTAATTTTTTAAAGCAAAAATTTTTTAAACAAAAATGGCTTCTAAATGAATACGAACGCCTGCATAACCTCATTGAAAGATTTAACATCATTGAAATTGGAGTTATTATTTTTGTTTTGTTCATCCTCTTTGGTCTTGCTTGGTTTCGTGGGTTTACAGATGGTACTAGGGATCTCTACAAAGAAACATCTATTTTGCCAACTGTAAAGTTAATTAGTGGGGCAGAAACATTAGTAAAAGAAAAACAAATTGACAGCAAAGAATGGAGGCTTTTACATAGGCATGATGATTGGATATACTTAGTAGAGCCGAAGGTAAATGAGTCCGAAGCACCACCTAAAGTTCTTCTTGTAACAAAGGGTGAAAGCGGAGACAAGATATTGGAACTCAAACCTAACTAAAACCATTAAATAAAATTGAATACTTTAGAATTTATAGACAAAATTAAAAATCATCTTAAGTCCAATCTCTCGGCCCGAAGGTTTGTTCACATACAAGGTGTTGCAAAAACTGCTAGAGAACTTGCAAATCAACATGGTGTTAATGAAGATCAAGCCGAAATCGCTGGCTGGCTGCATGATATTGCCAAAGAATTTAACAATCAAGAATTAATAAACAAAGCTAATGAAGAAGGTTTAGAACTAATTGAAGAGGAGAAAGACTCACCTCATTTATTACATGCAAAGATAGGTGCAATTGTTGCCAGAGAATTATTTCAAATAGAAGATCCAGTAATTCTTAGTGCAATTGCACAACATACTCTAGGAAAGCCAAATATGAATCGCCTCGAAGAGATTATATTTATTGCTGACTCGATAGAACCATCAAGACCAGAAGTATGGAGAGAAGGAATAATTAAATCTTTAGAAGAAAAAGGCTTTGAGGGAGCTATTGTAACTTGTTGTCAACAAACCTTAAAAGAAATTCTTGTAAAAAAAGCTACCATTCATCCTCTTACAATCCATACTTACAATTATTATGTAAACAAAGTAAGTAAGGGTTTATAAAATTTTTGTGATTCGTTCAGATCTCTCATTGCAAGCAAGTTAGTTAGTCGAACAAATTTAATGCTGTTAAAATTTTTTTGTAGCGTTTAACAATACAAAAAATGAAATACAGTCTATACGGCCATCCAGTTTCTCCATTTAGTTATTTGATTCACTCAGCTCTTGTTTACAAAGAAGCAGATTTTGAATTCCATTATGTGAACCTTCAAGAGGGAGAACAAAAAAATCCAGAGTATTTAAAAATCAATCCATATGGCGTTGTTCCAACCCTTGTGAGGACTGATATTCAACCTGAGCTTAATATTTATGAATCTTGGGCAATCTTTGAATATTTGGAAGAAGCTTTTCCAAACAAATTATTACTTCCTAAAGACGAACCTTTAAGAAGCCGAGTAAGAGCAGTTACTCATAGTATTATTTCAGAAACAATTCCAAGTGCTCGCCCTCTCTTTTTAGAAAAATTGGGACGTAAGCAACTCACTGATGAGGAAAGGGAAAGTGCGAAGCACTTGTTGATTAGTAAGCTTGAAATCATTGAAAGCGAATTTCAAATAATTAAAGATGTAATAGCTTTCTCGGCTTTTGATGCGATTTTCTTCCAAACCTGGAATAACTTAAGTTTTGCTTTACCTTCAATTAAAGACAATTTTCCTACTCTCAATCAACGACACCAAGAGCTTGGTAAAAACAGTATTATTCAAAAAGTTGAAAGTACTCCTGCAGTCGCTAAAGTGAGAGAGTACTTCAAAAGTATGTTAGCTGCTGCAAAGTAAAAGATCAAATAATCTATAAAATAAAAACATTATTTTTCTCAGCCCATTTGGTAAGCTCAAGATTTACTTCTTGATTCCAAGTGGGTTGTTTTTGCGTTTGTCTTAAGACAAAAAGCTCCAAGCCTTTTTCTTCTTGCTCATCCCATCTGGGATAA
>JANRMG010000075.1:0-2914 GCA_033761855.1 Candidatus Caenarcanales bacterium | reverse complement strand
GTTCCATAATTTAAAGACCCAAGCCTCCGTTTTGTGGTTTTCTGCTTCGCAAGAACCCATCCGAGACAATGCCATCTTTGTAAATTCCGAAGGAAAGCTACAACTCAAGACTAAAGGCAAAACCCAAACTGTTTGCTCCGTTGATGAGCTTCCTCTTCCGGGAGAGCATAACCTCGAAAACGCAATGGTGGTAATTGCTGCCGCCTTTTTTGCTGGCTTACCGATTGAACAAATTAAAGAGAGATTGCTTCGGTTCGGAGGTTTGGAACACAGAGTTGAATTTGTAAAGGAAATAAAAGACAAGCAAAAAAGTATAAAGTTTTACAACGACTCTAAATCAACTAATCCAGAATCTAGCATTGTGGCTTTAAAAGCTTTTCCGGGTAAGCCAATAATTTGGTTGGCTGGTGGCCGCGATAAGTTAACCGATCTCAAAGAGCTCTGTGATTATGCAGATTCTTTGTCTATTGCAGCGCTTTTGTATGGCGAAGCAAAAGACAGATTTTATGAGGCTTTGCAAAGCAATGGGTACAAAGGTCTTTTAGAAAAATTTGAGACTCTTGCGGATGCTCTGGAAGGGGCAAAAAAAATCTCCGATAGGTTTCAAGAATCAATAATTCTTTTATCTCCAGCTTGTGCAAGCTTTGACCAGTTTAAAAACTTTGAAGAAAGAGGGAAATACTTTAAGGGTCTTGTGGGCTAGTTGTGGGTTCCGAGTTGCCTGGGGTTGGAGTTAAGAAGTGGATGCTATATTTTGGTAAAAACTGCTCCTAAAAATTATAAAAGATTGTCGTCTTAAGTCAAATCCTTCAACCAGCCTGCAATATCCTTGGCATGGTAAGTAATAATTCCCCGCGCACCCGCACGACGGAAGGCAAGCATACTTTCCATCACTACTTTTTGTTCATCCAGCGAACCATTCGCGCAAGCAGCCTTAATCATCGAATATTCGCCCGAAACAGAATAAACAATTAAAGGCAAATGAGTTATTTGGCTAGCCCGGTAGAGAATATCCAAATAGGCCAAACCGGGCTTTACCATCAGCATATCAGCGCCCTCATTTGTGTCTAATAGAATCTCTTTTTCGGCTTCTCGGGCGTTGGCTGGGTCTAACTGGTAAGTTTTTTTGTCTCCAAATTTGAGGTTTGAGCTCAATGCATCGCGGAAAGGACCGTAAAACCCAGAAGCAAACTTAGCAGAATAAGACAGAATCAAGGTCTCAGAATGTTCGTTTTTGTCTAAATATTCCCTTATGCACTTTACTCTTCCATCCATCATATCCGAGGGTGCCACAATGTCGGTGCCAGCGTGAGCCTGAACCAAAGCCATTTTGCAAAGCACTTCTACAGTTTCATCATTTAAAATTCTTTCGGAATCAACCAATCCGTCATGTCCATGAGAAGTAAAAGGGTCAAGCGCAACATCGGTGATTAAACAAATGTCATTAAAGCTTTTCTTTAAAACCCTCAAGGTTCTTGGAATTAACCCCTCGGGATTGTAAGACTCTTTGGCATCTTCGCTCTTTAGCTTTGGGTCAATCACAGGAAAAAGTGCAAAAGTCCTTAAACCTAAGTCATAAGCTTCTTTAATTTCCTCCAAAAGTAAATCCATAGAGAATCTAAAGCAGCCTGGCATCGAAGAAATCTCTTGCTTTTGTTTCTTTCCGTCCATCACAAAAAGAGGATAAATTAAATTAGAAACCCCCAGGCTTGTCTCTTGAACCAAGGCTCTAATTGCTTCATTTGCTCGGAGTCTTCGCGGTCTAACATGGGGAAAGCTACTCATAAATTTATTTAATGATTTAGTTGTTTTTTAATTTTAAGCCAAAGAACTTTTTGTAATTTAAGTAAAAGCCCGGTTAAGACTAATTAAAGCCCACGAAGTAGAATAAAACCTAATATAATAAACTGTCACTGCCTATAATGTTAATAGTAAATTTCGTTGATTACATTTGACGAGATTATTAATAGATAGGTTTCCACTTACAGTGTTAGTAAACAAGTCTCTTCTAGAGCCGCCGCGGGAGCGGTTGATCTGAAGCTTTATTTTCGAAATGTTTAAATGAATCCATTAGAATCCATTATAATCCCCTGCCTCCTTGATTGATGATGCTCTCCCATAATAATTTAGCTACTAATTATGCCCTCCAACCACTTTTAATTAAGTGCTTAATTAAGCAGGTTTTTTGTTTTACACTTTTAGCTTTGAGTCTTTGTTTTAGCTTCCCAAGCCAAGCCAAGATTACTGGTGTAACCCAAAAAACATTAATGCCAGGGCTTATTCACCATCATTTTGTTAAGCATGTTTCTAGAGGGCCAGTTATTGTAAACGTTTTAGAAATTGATACTAGTAAAGGTTTTAAAGTAAAACCAGCTTTGGCTCAGGCAAACACCATTTGGGCAAAAGCAACTTTGCCACGTATAGTCTCTCGGGAAAACGCTATAGCTGGAATTAATGCTAACTACTTTAATGGCCGCGGAATGCCAATCGGTTCACTGGCAATTGATAAAGAATGGATAACAGGACCAATTTTTAATAGAGCCTCTGTAAGCATCGACGAGCAAGGGAAACTTGGATTTGCAAGACCGGCTGTAACCGGTAAATTGTCGGTTTATGATGGCGGGACCAATATTTCTCCTCTCTCTGCATCAGCTTATTTCCCGCCTAAAAAAATTGCCAAGGCAACTATTGAAGTTGGCAAAATCAATCAACCAGACACTTTAGGAGGTAAAGAAGGCATAAGTTTTTACAATCATTGGTGGCAAGACCAAATAGCTTGTGGCAACGGTCGGGCCTGCTTATTGGTCGATGGAAACGGCGTTGTGAGAATGAAGGTTTTATCTGATGAGAGCGTTACACCCATTCAGCCCACCAGAACTGATTATGTTTTAAGTTCGCTAATGAATAGCCTCTT
>JANRMG010000074.1:0-2585 GCA_033761855.1 Candidatus Caenarcanales bacterium | reverse complement strand
GAATCTAATCCACTCGCTTTTTTTTTGTTTTTAAATTTATGTGTACTTAGTTAAGCAGCAGGCTCTTCTTGGTCTTTATCTTTTTTGAAAGAATAAATTCGGCCGTTATAGTATCCACAATTGTGGCACATTCTATGTGGTTGTTTTTGGGAACCGCAGTTTGGGCAAGCGGATGACTTAACGATTTTAAGTTTTGGCTTTCCTGCTTTGACCTGTCTGGATTTTTGCTTGGATTTTCTTTTCTTAGGAACTGCCATTGTTTTACTTCTTTAAGTTTTAAATTGGAAAATTATTGGAAACCCCTAAATACTAACATATCGTTTTAAGAATTTAAATCTTAAATTAGGACCTATCTTAATTTGCTCTCGAATAAACTTCGAATTCAAAGCCTTTCTTTTCTGGCACAAAATAACCGCCCGAAGCTACCATTGCGCCGTTATCTGTGCAATATTCAAATCTTGGTGCTATCAGTTGTATTTCGTGCTCATCCTCTTTGAGAGTTTCCATTCTCGACTTTTTTTCTTGGATTGCTTGATGAATGAATTCTCTTAGCTTTTTGTTTGCCGCCACACCGCCCGCAATGCTTATGGTTTGGCAGCCATTTTCGGTGGCGGCCTTAACTAGTTTTTGGGCCAAATCTTTACAAACTACATTCTGAAATGTTGCAGCAATATTAGCTTTGTTTCTCTCAGAGAGCTCGTCCGCTTCGATTAAAGATTGCACGAGCCGGAGTACAGCTGTTTTTAGGCCGCTAAAACTAAAATGATATGGCCCGACACTTGCGGTTGGAAGTTTAAAAATCTTTTCATCTCCCCTTTCAGCCAGCTTTTCTATTGCCGGTCCTCCGGGATAGCTAAGCTCAAGCAGTCTTGCAACTTTGTCAAAAGCCTCTCCAGCCGAATCATCTACGGTTTCACCCAAAAGTTCAAAATCATTAAAATCATTAACTAAAATAAGCTGAGTATGCCCACCAGAAGCCAACAAGCATACAAAAGGAAATTCAGGAGTCCAGTCTATAAAATTTGCACAAATGTGAGCTTTTAAATGATTTACCGACACCAACTCTTTTCCAAGAGCCCAACTTAAAGACTTTGCGGCTGTTACCCCGACCAAGAGACTGCTCACAAGACCGGGACCATTGACAACGGCAATTCTGTCAATTTGAGACCATTCCAAATTGGCTTCTTCCAGAGCCTGCCAAATTACTTTATCTATATTCGTGAGATGTTCTCTGGCAGCGATTTCAGGCACTACACCACCGAATTGCTTATGAGTCTCGATTTGAGAGAAGGTTACATTGCTAAGTACTTTCTGTCCTTTTTCGACTATGGCAACGCTCGTTTCATCACAGCTAGTTTCTATTCCTAAGACAATCATTCAGGTACAATCGTTCGAAATACAGTTATTCAAATCACAATCAGATAATCAAAAGTGCAATCAGGCATAATTAATTTAATAATTGTTTAATAGTAAGGGCTTCCAGCTTGATTTGGGACAATTTTGTGATTAAAAGTTGCATTCCTTTAACATGAATGCCGCAAGTTTCGTCAAAGTAACTTCCATCATAACTATTAGCTGGTGCACTATTATTGCTTTCAGCGAGAATAAACTGGTAAACAGAGTGTCCAGTAGAAGAATCTTCATTATATGAATTGAGTTTAAATAACATTTTTATTTAAAAGCTTTATCTAAATATTTATTATATCTTAATTTATTTAACCGGGTGCGAATTAAATTTTGGTAATCAAAAAATTAAAAACCAGTTGTAATTAAAACCTTTTTTAGATGTAATTTTTTTGGATTTAGAGTTTTAATGGAGTCTTCTTCAGATTTTATAAAATTCTAAAAAAGGCGATTTGGCTTTCCTATTCGGCTTTTTACTTTGTTGATTTTAAACAAAACATTTTAAATATCTGTCATAGCACTTAACTTTTATTTTACTTTTATTCGTTTGTCAGATTGATTTCTTGATCCAAGCATTTAGGCTTTGCATTAGAATATCCTGAGTACTTTTAAACATTCTCGGTTTAATGGTGGGTTTATAAAGAGGTTATTGGAATGTTTGATACTTCGGCAGCTCAAATTGAAGAAAACTTTCGAAAGAATTTTTTGATGAATTTGAGTTATGTGAAAAAAGTTTTTATATTTCTCTTAATAATGATGGTTTTTCCCCCATTGCAAAGCATTTCCAAGGTCAATAATTTAAAACAAGTGAAAGAATCTACAACTCAACAAAAACAGGCTTCTGACGAAGCTTCTAACAAATCTTACTTTACCAAAGAATTTACTTTAGATAATGGTCTAAAGGTCCTAATCAGAGAAGAGCATAGTGCACCAATTTATTCTCAAGTAATTTTTTATCGTGTTGGTTCCAGAAATGACCCACAAAACCTTAGTGGATGCGCCCACTACCTAGAACATATGCAGTTTAACGGTACCAAAACTCGCCCAAAAGGCTCCATTTCATCCGAGATTGAAAGACGTGGTGGCAGTTTTAATGCCGCAACTGGCACAGACTACACTTTGTATTATGTAACCATTCCAGCAAGTTCCGAGAACTTGGATTTCTCTTTAGGTCTTGAATC
>JANRMG010000073.1:0-3052 GCA_033761855.1 Candidatus Caenarcanales bacterium | reverse complement strand
TTAATACTAATTACCGGAATTCCGTTAGCAATAGCATGCGCTCTCTGCGAAATTATCCAAGCATCTTTTTGTTTTTCTTTTTCGTCAACATCATCTGAAGGTGTCCAGCCAATAGCAGTTGGGTAAATCAGAAGTTCAGCTCCGTTAAGAGCCATTAGACGAGCAGCCTCAGGATACCATTGATCCCAGCAAACTAATATGCCTAGTTTACCTAATGAAGTATTTATTGGCTTGAACCCAAGATCTCCTGGCGTAAAATAAAACTTTTCGTAATAAGCTGGATCGTCAGGAATGTGCATTTTGCGATACTTACCAGCAATTGAACCATCTTTCTCAAAAACCACAGCCGTATTGTGGTACAGTCCTGGAGCACGTTTTTCAAATAATGAAGAAACTAAAACAACTTTGGATTCTTGAGCCACTTTGCACAAAGCCTCGGTTGATTGTCCCGGAATACTCTCTGCAAGGTCAAAGAGGGCAGGATCTTCTTTTTGGCAAAAATACAAACTCCGATGAAGCTCTTGGAGAACTATCAGTTCAGCTCCCTGAGAAGCTGCTTTTTTAATAAGCTCAATCGATTTGTTTAAATTAGAATCTGGATCGGCTGAGCAGGACTGTTGAATGAGGGCAACTTTAAGAGTTTTCATCAAATTGTTTTTGTCAATAATCGGGGCAAATATTTAAAAATTTAAACCGGATATTGCATAGTAGCACAATGCAGCGAACCCCTTTGAATGATTAGAGCCGAACAATCAATCGGTACTATTTCCCGACCTGGGAAAGCCGTCTGTAAAATCTCTTGAGCTTCTCCGTCCCTTTTGTCTTTGTAAACCGGTAACAGAACCGCTCCGTTGATAATTAAAAAATTTGCATAAGTAGCAGGTAATCGAACATTCTTATAGTACTTAGCTTCAGGGAATGGAAGCGGAAAGAGTTTATAAGATTTCTCATTATTTTGGCCATTGTCCTGTCGGAAACTTTTTAGTTCCTCTTCCATCTTAAGGAGAGATTCTACATGATCTTTATCGGCTCCCAGAGGAGAAACATAAGCGATGGTTTCTTCGTTACAGAAACGAGCCAAAGTGTCCACATGCGAGTCTGTGTCGTCTCCTTCCACATGTCCATGCTTAAGCCAAAGAGTTTTCTTCGCACCAAGAAATTTTTCAAGTTTTTCCTCGACTTTAGCCCGATTCAAATGAGAGTTTCGGTTTAGATTCAAAAGACAAGATTCTGTAGTTAAAATTGTGCCTTTCCCGTCAGACTCAATCGATCCGCCCTCCAAAACAAGTTCTTCAGACTCGGAGCTTTCGTGCAAATATTCATTAAACAATTCGACATCTTTGATTTGATAATGAATTTGGTTATCCAGATTATGTTCGTATTTATTTCCCCAGCCATTAAACCGAAACTTTACCAATTTTTTTTGTTGCCCTTTGTTTTCAAGAGTGTTTTCAAGAGTGTCCTCAACGGTAATTGCAGCGTGGTCTCGTGCCCAAACATCATTGGATGGCGCAATCACAAAGTTTATATTAGAAAGTTGGCTACCATTGTTTTTTAAAATATTTTGAATATGTTTAAGGTGATCTTCATCAAAACAAACTACTAGAGCCTTCTCACAAAGACTTATTTGTTTCACAATTTCGGTAAAGCAAGGTTCAGCTATTTCTAAAACATTCTTCCAATCACCAAATTGATGGGGCCAAGTAATTTGGACAAATTTTTGCTTCTCCCATTCAGCGGGCAATCTTCGCATTAATAAAAACCTTAGACAAAATAGACAAGAATTATAACTCTAATTTTTTATTAAAGATTTTATGATTCTGAAATTGCAAAAACATAGAATTACTTTATATCTAAAAAACGAAAAACAGGGAAAGAACATCATCCTGAGCTTGTTTCATGATCTATGAAACGAAACCTAAACTCCAACCATGTTCTTCTTACGGCTCAAAGCTTGGTATGCAGAAACCAGTTTTTTGTCATAAGCTCTTTCAGCATAGTGTGCACCGTTATAAAGACGCGCGACCGAAATAAAATCTTTTTCTTGAGCGGCTTTTAAAAGGCTTTGGTCAGAGACAATAAATTCAATTAGAGCCTCTAACTGCTTATATTCACCCTCTTCCATTGCATCTTTAAATTCAATCAAAGAATTATAACCAACCCTTAAGTAGTTAAAGCCCATTATCTGGCCTAACCCAAAGCTGGTTGCCTTAATCGCTGAAGCGGGAGAATGCATGAGAGCTTTTTCGTAAGCCAATCTTCCAGTGTACTCTGGAACTTTTTTGGCTTCAACCAAGCTTAAACTTTTAGGAATAAAAAACGGATTCACCCCCGTGAACTTAGCGAAATAATCAGGCTCAAAGCGAACTTTGCATTTCCCCGCTTGCGGATGGCCTTCGGAATAAAATCCGCTTCCAGAGGATTCCACCTCTACTATTGCTTTAAGTACTGCCGGCTCTATATTTTTTTCGTGAGCCTTTTCGGTGATTAGGAAGTCTTTTTCGGCGGGAGTTAGCAGTTGGTTCACTGATTTAAAAAAAACGGATTGTAGTTTTTTCATGCCCGTTTTAGAGACTAGTTAACGCTTTACCCAAAAGTTTTTACGATAAAGGTTTTAGTCGAATTCACAAAATCAGACAATTCTATCTTGCAATGATACTCCCCGCTACAAGCACTTAAGAATCAAAACTGTATCAAAGAAAATCTCCTCAAATCCCTGGCCCCAAATCCCCCTTGCTGAAAATGAAACTCTTGATCAACCGTAACCATTACTGTTTTGGCGGTCGCTCTTCGAGTATCTTTCCTAACGGCAAATCAGAGAGAAGCTTAATTACTCCTCCCTGAGCGTAAGAAGAATATTTAGGCCGGGCGGGTTTCTTTTGCTAAAAGTACTAAAATAGCAAAGAAGGGTTAAAGGACAAAATGGCGCTTAAATATCTTTGGAATAAATGAGTAGAAAAAGAAGTTTGAGAGAGAATTGATGTAGTGGTGAAGAAGTACGAAAAAAATGGCAAGAAACAAAGTGTCCAAAATGCAATTCAACAAAAATAAT
>JANRMG010000072.1:0-33121 GCA_033761855.1 Candidatus Caenarcanales bacterium | reverse complement strand
AGGATCCGGTCAATTGAATAATCCAAAGTGTCAATGGTGTTAACCATTAAATCATGGGTAAGGGGCCTTTCTAGTTTTTCTTCCTGTAAAGCAATTGCAATTGATTGGGCTTCTAAACGACCAATCCAAATTGGGAGGATAAGGTCACTTTCAGTCTCCTTGCTATGTAATATCACCAGGGGATTGTCTGTCCTAGTGTCTATGCCTATACCGGTTACTTTAAATTCAAGCATAACGATTTAATTTATTTTTATAGATTTTAGCAATTTCTTCATCAATAGAAGAAGAAAACTCTAGTGTTCTAGTTTAACTCAAAGGCCTAAAGGTCTTTTCCAAGTTAAGAATTCAGTCTGAATCGGAGAAAGCATTGAGTTTGCGAAGAGCCTCTAAAGGGGATTTACTGAATTGGCTTCTAAAATAAATATGCCCACAAACTTATTAAAAAAGTGTGGGCACAAATTTACAGGAGTAAAATAAATCAGGTAGTCCAAACACATACCAGTTCAGGCAAGCCCGGTATGCCAAACACCTACAGGATATTTGTTGTCGGGGCTACCTTGTTTAAAGTGTTCAAGATTTATATAAGATGTTATATTCATAAAAATTATGAATTTGAATCCCTCGTTTTATAAAATCTATTTATTTTTTCTGTTGTGTCTTCTTGCAGTACAACCGGCTTTTGCCAAAGACAAAGAAACCTCAAAACCTACGAGCAAAAAAGAAAGCAAGAAAGAGGCAATCAAACAGGATAAAGTTTTAGAACTAATCCAAAACCGTGAACAAGAGCTTAAAGACAAAATTTCTGATTTTAACGAATTATATAAAAATGGTTTAGTAACCTTGCAGGAAGCGGGCCCTTTTAAAGAAGAACTTGCCGAGTTAGAACAATTTGAATTCATTATAAAAAATCCATACACAAATTCTTACGAAAAATCTCTCAAAGAGAAACTCACCATCCGATTGGAAGCCTTAAAAAAAGAGATTTGCACTAAGGAGGCTCTCTCAGCTGAAGGTTTAATAGCCAGCAAAGATATAAGTTCTCTGCAAGACAAAGCCGCTTTATACAATTACATTCTTGAATTTTTAATGGATGAATCCCGAATCCCAGTCAACGTTTTGAAGGCCAATGGCTTTAACTCTAAAATGATTTTAGGGAGATTTTTTCCAATTGAATCTAAGTTCGGCTTTAGAGTTGACCCTATCAATCCCGGTCGTAAGCAGTTTCACGCTGGTATAGATTTCCCAGCTTGGACGGGTAATCCCATCATCGCCCCTTTCCCCGGAGTAGTTGTCCGGACAGTTAATTCGCTCAATTCAGGGGGTGGCAGAAAAGTTACAGTTCGTCACTCCGAAAACTTTGAGACTGTTTACATGCATTTGTCTGAGATAAAGGTTAAACAAGGCCAAAAGCTTAAAGTTAGCGATTTGATCGGTTATGTTGGAAGTACTGGCTATCGAGTGACGGGTCCACATTTGCATTTTGAAATCCACATTAACGGAATTCCGGTAAACCCGGAAAAGTTTTTAAAGAAATAATTTATTTTCTATGCTGTCGAGAATACTCATAGAGAGCGATGCTAGTTGCGGTTGAGACATTGAGACTCTCCACCAAACCAAATTGAGGGATTTCAATTACAAAGTCACACTGTTCAACCATTTCGTCCTTCATGCCTTCCACTTCGTGACCAATTACAATTGCCGAGTTCTGGGGAAACTCAAAGTCCCAAAGGGGTATGCTCCTTTCATGCTGTTCCAAAGCTATGCTTACATAACCTTTTTCTTTGATGAATTTCATAACATCTTCTACAACGTTTATGTTCTCCCATTTGGCTGTTCCAGCGGTTGCAGCTTTGTTATAAACTTTTTGGTCAAGAACAACCTCTTGAATTAAAAAAGCGTTGGCAGTGCGGATTATCCCGCCAACATTCTCAACAAATTTAGATTCAGGGATTGCAACGCAGCATGGCAAGCGTTTTGAATCAAGATTATCTTTAAGTTGTAATCTTCTTTCATTCCAAAATCTAAGCGGATTTTTCATAAATACGAATTTAATAAATTAAGACGCTAAAAAATAAAAAAACATTTTACAACAAAGAATTCAACGATGATTTTAAGAATTAAAGTTATTCTTTTTTGCCAGCGAAAAAATATAAAATGTAACAAATGCTATTAGAAAAACCGCTCCTGCATAGGGAATTAAAGCCTCATACTTATTTTCTTTAGAGATCGATTGTCCTTGAAATTCAGGATTAGGAGAAACCTCGTTAATTCGTGCCACCTGAAAATTATTTATTTTCTCCTTTGCTATTCTGACTTCAAGGTCATAAGAAGGGAACTCTAGATCTTTAGATGTACTCTTGGCGTAGATTGTAAGAGGTAATTCAAAGGGAGGTTCAAAAATAAACTTTAAGAATTTTCTCCGAATTTCACCCTTGGCTTTGTAGGGCTTTATAGGTAGATTATCACCCTGAAGGATTTCCACAATAAAATATCTACATTTACCAGATAGCCCGATAATTGATAGATTCTGTATATCTTTAAATTTATATAAATTCGTTGAAGTTATTAAACTAATTTCTGGATCGTCTAAGAATGTTGGCTTTGGCTTAGCAGAGCAGTAAAGTAAAGTGTCTCGGGAAAAAGAATTCTCGGAAAATTCAAGATTAATTTTTTCGAAATTATAATCTTTATCCTGGGTATCTAAAATCCATAGCGAAGATTTTTTATTTTGTTTAGTTATGAAGAGCTCTCGAAGAGGCAAATCAATTGAATTGAAAACATGATCTAAAGATTTTTTTATAAATCGAGATTTCACAGAAAGAATTTCTAAAGGCTTTACTGAATTCTTCTCCGGGTTATTTAGAGTGATTTTTAGTTTAAGAAATTTATATCTTGTCTCGGGGAATTTTAAAGATGTATGCTTGAAATCAATCTTCTGATCAGGTAGTTGGCTTGCTATGATTTTTAAATCCTTTTTAATGAGTTTCCAATCATCGCTTTTATTGTCTCGACCATAAACCGATACGCTCCGGTCAAAGTTTGTATCTTTGATATCCAGCTCCAGTTCATTAAGTTCAGGGGCGTCTTTCAAATCCAATTCTAAACTCTGTTCTTTGTTTTCAAGTACAGATTGATTATAAATCTTTAAAGACTTCGCTTCGCTCGTCCAATCATCACTAGCAGATTCAAAGACAAAGGGTAATTCTTTATTGTTTTTATCAACTATTCTTAGATCGCCATCAATACTGCCTTCGAGCAAATCTAAAGGAATTTCGGCTTTGTAAGCGGTTTTAGGATTAGGATTCTCGATTGCAAGATTGGCTTTTCTTTGATATTGAGTTTTCTTGACCTTACCCAAAGAGGGAAAACAAGAAAACAAAGTAAAAATAAAAGAAAAAAGAAAAACCGAAAAAGTAATATTTGTTTTCATAAATTTAATTATCCTCTTGAGAATCTCTTTGGGACTGAGCTTCCAATAGAGCATCCCTTTGTTGATTTATTTTTTGTTCTAAGAAAGAGCATAGCAAAAGTATAGAGCCAAAACCCAACAAGCTTAATCCACGGTAAATTTGCTCTAAATCTGCCAAGTCGTTAAAGTAAACTTTAAACCCAACAAAAAGAAACAAAATGTAAGAAATCCAGATTTTGGATTTTTGTTGTTTTAATAAACCCCAAACATAAACCGCCAGAGCCAAAAGTGAGTAAGAAATCGAAAGAATAATTTGGTAAATATCTTTGTTTTTAATAAAATAAGTTGCCAAATAAGCCTCTCGTCGAATAAACAGCATAAGCAACAAAATTCCAAGGGCAAACATAAATGTTTTTAAATTCTCTCTGGATGAAGATTCTGGTAAATATTTTGCCAATATAAAAATAGAAATTAGCAGTAATAAAAGCCCTAGAGAACTGATTTGTGAAATTAAAATTTCGGAATGATTATAAGTTCCCAAATTGTAAAAGGTGTTTAGACTCTCCAGAACAACGACACCACAAAAAATATTTATGAGCCAGGTTTTACTGCGGTTGTAAGTTTGAAGTTGTGTTGTGCAAAAAGTCCAAATAATGCCTGTTACAAAAATAATGATCAAAAATTGGTTGAAGCCTTGAGCCGCGCTGGAAGAGAAAAAATAATTGGCAAGACCATTAAATTCTCGCGAAAAGCAAAATAAGGAACCAAACAAAACTCCGGCCCAAAGTAGAAAAGCAATAAGCGAATGGTTTTTTGGTTTTGATTTTTCTAACTCACTTGTTGATTCCTGCAGAGATTTTTCGTATTGCCCAAGACAGTAAAAGAAAGAGACAACCGACAACAAACCTGATATGGTCGGCAAAGTGAAAGGGGTATACTTTTTGATAGTACCAGCTGTATTAATTACTATAGCCGAAGAAAATAGCTCATCCACCAGCAAAAGCCTAAAGACAATGATTAAAAGAATTAACAAATAATTTGTTTTTAAAAACTCCAAATCTTTTTTGCTTGATAAATAAGCCAAAGCCATGGCCTGAAGAGCCCAAGCAATGCTAACTAACTTAATTGGAACAATGAGACGAATTGCAATTGTAATAAAGAAAACTGCTACCGTTAAAAAAGTATTAAAGTCTTTTTTACTCTTAATGCCGCGTTTAAGCTGCTCTCCACAAATAAAAGCATAAACAAAAGACACTAAAATACACGCTAAACCAACGTAAACTTGGTGCTTGCCCTCTAAAGCGATTAAAGCATCGATGACACTAAAAGCTCCAACACAAATCACTAAACCTAAATCGAAGCTGTCTAATGGTGTTTTGAGAGACAAGCTGCGGTAGCAAGCAATAGCCAAATAAAGCACAAAGAAAGCAAAGAGAAAAGGCAAATAGTAATTGAGTTGTAAATCTATATTTGTTAATTTGTCTGCCTCTTGAGAAAAGGCAACTGAAAAAGCCCAGACAAAGAGAAAAAGAAAATTAACCAAAAAAGATAGCCATTTAAGAACATTCCAGGATTTTTTGTAAGCAATAAATAAAACACCAGCGGCCAAAACCAAATAATAAGCGGCTACAAACACCAAGTTGCCTCTTGAAGACTGAGAGCCAAAAGTCACTAAAAACGGAACCAAAAAACCACCCAAAAGTCCAAAAGTTGCAACAGCTTGCGAATTATAACGCAAAGACTGAGCTGCAACCAAAGCGGTGATTGCTAAATAACAAGCAAAAGCGACAGGCCAAGTAATTAAATTAAAGTACCGCTCCGAAAACCAAGTTGTGAGGAAAAGAACCATTTGCCCCAGTCCTAAAAAGCCAATTGAAGCCGAATTGTAATTTTTCTTTTGGCAATACTCTCCCAAAGCCAATGAAGCTAAACCGAAAATATAACCAATAGCAACGCGCGCTGTTGCGACCAACCAGCCTTTATCAATTGCAAGTTTAAAAAATATAACTATTGCAATCACAACGGTGATTGCTCCGAACAGATTTATAAAACTAATTTTGGGGACTTTAAGCTTTGAGAAAGGCTTACCTGACTTTCCAATTTTTGTTGAATCTGTTTTTTGTAAATCTTTGTTTTTTAAATTCTGAATGATATTTGGTATCGAGGCACTGCCATTTTCAAGTTTTTCAAAGAGGTTTTCAGTTTTGCTCGATTTGTTTTTTTCTGTTTCTTCTGTTCCAAACTTCTCTGGAAACGAAGATTCTTCATAACGTTTTTCAAGGTCTAAAATTTTATGATTTAGTTGATTGATTGAGCTTTTTAGCTCTGCTAAATCTTTACGAAAGTTACTTTCTTCATTCATGTTGATTCACAAATTAATTCATAAACCCCAAAAAACCTAAAAGGCATATTCCCATAATTTAGCTCTTATTGCTACTCCTTCTTCTTAGTAGCTATTCCTAATTATTGAGCTAATACAGTAATATTTTTGCAACTAAGATATTCATCTCAAGAGTCAAAAGAAGATTTAGGTAAAAGGATCTGCTCAATGTCTAAACAATCAATGCTCGTTGAGGGTAATGAATTAACAGATATCTCACTTCTTGAAGAAAAAGAGTGGCTAGTTACAAATGGCATTGGAAGCTATGCCTCAGGTACTATCTCTGGAATATTAACTCGCAGACACCACGGATTATTGGTGTGTTCTAACTCTGGTGAGCTAGATGAACGGTTTTTACTCTTTCCTAAAATTAGTGAAAATATTACCGTTGATGATACCTGCTTCCCTTTGTCCACCGACCGTTGGGCCGATGGAGCGATAGTACCCAAAGGTTATAAATTTTTAAAAGAATTTAGGCTCGAAGGAAGTACTCCGGTTTGGATTTACCAAATTGGGGATTCAATCCTAGAAAAACGCCTTTGGATGGAAGAAAAAGAAAACACTACTTTCGTTAGCTACTATCTCTCTGGGGAAGAATCAACGGTTGATCTTGCAATTGACGTTTTTGTAAATTTCCGCAATCATCACCATTTATTCGCTCCAAATCTAGACTTTCGATCAGAAAAAACAGTTTACGGATGCAGTTTCAGTGCTAATAGCCAAAACGCTTTTAAGTTTTATGCACAAATGAAAAACAGTGAGACCGCTCTTGAACAGCATTGGTACAAAGGTTATAAATTAAAGATTGAAGAAAATAAAAAGACGAACTGTCTTGAAGACCACTTTAAAGCTGTAACTTTAAGAAAAACTTTGGCTCCCAAAGAGGTCTGTACTCTTGTACTTTCTTGCAGGCCTGACCCAGAACTCGATGGCATAAAAGCTTACAGACAAAAACTAGACCGTGAGATCAATTATTTAGAAAAAAGCTGGACACATAATTATGATTATCCAAGCTGGCTTCGCTATCTGGATCTTGCCTCTCAGGAATTTTTAGTTACACATAATAACTCTTCTACTCTCTCGGTAATTGCGGGTTATCCTTATGAGGGTGAATCGACTCGTGATACTCTCATAAGTCTTTCGGGCCTTACAATCAACAATCCCAGAGAAGCAAAAAAACTTCTTTTAAACTTGTGCTGCAAATTTAAAAACGGTCTTTTGCCTTGTAACCCAAATTCACCGATTACAGAGGAAAGCTTCGGCAACGTTGATTGCTCTCTATTGTTTTTTATCGCGCTCAATGATTATTTCCAAAGAACTTCTGACCTTGAATTCATTCGTGATTTGTTCATTCAACTTGATGAAGTTATTCATTACTTTGTACTAGGTACTTTAAACGGAATCAAAGTTGACCCTCTGGATGGCTTATTGAGAGCCGGAGACGAAAAAACCTCCTTAACCTGGATGAATAGAAACCCAGAAAACAAAGGATTGGCTTCCAAAGAGGTTAAAAGAGCAGGTAAAGCCGTTGAAATAAATGCTCTTTGGTACAACGCCTTAAAGCTAATGGCTGATTGGTCAGAGAAGTTAGATATAAAAGCTAACCAGGAATACTACCTGGAAAATGCCCGCAAAATTAGAAGAAACTTTTTACGCTTTTGGAATATAAATAAAAACTGTCTCTTCGATGTAATTGATTGTCCCGATGGTTCGATGGATGCTTCGATTAGAGCAAATCAAATTTTTGCGGTTTCATTGCCTTATTCACCAATCCTGTTGAGCGAGCAAAGAGCAATTGTTCTAACCGTCGAGAAACATCTTCTAAGGCCCTGCGGAGTTAAAGCTGAAAAAAACCTAGAAAACAATATTTATACTGAAAGCATTTGGCCATGGTTGCTCGGACATTTTGCAATCGCTCATTACAAAGTCTTTTTGGACAAGAAAGCTACCATTAAAATTTTTGACAATCTCGGAAAGATGGTTCAGGACTGTGCCATTGGTAATCTTTCTGAGTTGTATTTCCCGGGCTGTGAAAATGCTAAAGAACATAATAAACCCCAAGGATGTTATGCTTCTGCCCGTTCAGTGGCGGAAATCCTAAGGGCTTACAAATTAATTTTTGAAAAAACTTCATAATCTCCCAAAATCATGAACAACAAAAAATTAGCCTTTTCATTTTCTATCTCTTTTTTAATTTGTGTTCTTGCTTTTAATGGTGGTTTTGCCGAAGGCATTATAAAAACAAATGCGGTTCGGGAGCAGCCCTTGGAGGCGGTGATTGAAGAGGAAATCCAAAAAATTAATCTCAATTTAAAAATAAGCGGCGATATGTCTCAAGAAGAGCGAAAAGTAATCTCCAACGAATTAAAAACTTTTTTAAGCACAAAACTCAAAAAAAGCAAAACCTCTAAAGATTCATCACTAAAAGTAACTTTAGAAACACAAGATAAATTAGCTAAACTCAAAATGTCTTATGAAGCAGACAGAGAAGGTTTCAAACAGTTAGAGAATTTTTCTAGCCTCACTTGGTCGGTTTCTTCGGCTTTTAGTTACACAAACCAAGAGGAAATAATTAAACATATTGAAAACAGCTTGGAAGATTTATTTAAAAGCCTAGAAAATTCTGCAAATGAAATCCCAGATACAGATTTAGAAAGCATCAAAAATAATCTCTAAAGGGTTAAATTCCTCGCTGAGAGTGATTAGGGAGTTGCACAAACACTTTCTTTATTGTAATCAGTTTTATGGTTACAATTCATTACTATTTGCTTACACTATTCAGATGAAGGTTTTCAGTCCCGAAGGTATCATAAATAAATAGATTAATAATGAAAACAATCATGAAAAGAGAAAAAATATTGCTACGGAAGATGAGCATTTGGGCTTCGATTTGGGACATTGCTTTATAATGGGGTCCCTGCTCCTTTCTTATTGGAAGAAGAAACCACATTAGACGAAGAACTTATAAGGCAGGATGATGAAGAGCAAGAAATCGAAGCAAGTATTGATATGCATGAAAAGCTTGACCGCTTGAATAGACTCTTTGATTAAGAAAATTTGATATAGGTTTGCTAATTAAGAATTTTGTTTATCTTTGCAATTCTTTTGTGTTAGTTTAAGTTGTTGATTTAAACTTGAGTTTGTGAAAATAAGCAAAAATTTCGTTTCTTTAAAGCTACAATTTGCAGCTCTTGTGGTCGCTTTGGCAGCTATGTTTTGCGGTTGTAGTCAAATTCACATTCCTGAATCCATCCTTCGGTTTCAAGCTCTTAAAGCAGAAAAAACAAAAAAGTATTCTGAATGTGACCGTTTGTTTACGCAGCTTGTTAAACAAAATCCAAAAGATGATGCTTCTTTAGCGGCTCTTGGTCATTGTAAGTATCACCTCAATGAATTCGATTCAGCCATAGAGGTTTTAACACAGGCAATTAAAGTCAATCCAAAGAACGACAGAGCCTACGATTTGCGCGGTTTATGCAAATACAAACAAAAAAATTACGAAGCAGCCATCGTTGATTACGAAAAAGCTTTAACTCTCAATCCTGCCAACCCTCATACGGAGGAAGATTTGGGCAATATTTATAAAAAACTCGGTAATCGCGAGAATGCCTTGGAGCATTTGTTTAAAGCCCAAATGATTTATACCAAATTCGGTGCTAAGAAAGATTTAAAGCGTGTGGGTAAGGCTTTGGATGGGGTTTAGGTTTTATTACATTTTTATTAGTGTTTCATTAATAAATTGCTGTGTTTCAGGTCTTGGATTGAGTAGTTTTATTGTCCATGATTGAAAAGGCCAAGGGGAGATATTAGACAGGAGATTTCTTAAATTAGATTTATCCAAGTCTTTGCGAATGTGAAATCTTGGTTCTCCTCCATGGATTGTAGTTGTATATGTGGGCTCTATTATTTTTAAATCTTCAAGTCTTCTATAAACAGTTCCAGTGAGGGTTTTACTGACCCCATAACCAAAAGGAACTAATTTTTCAGATATTTGTTTTTCTAATTCTCTAGTTGTAGGCAGTGGATTTCCGCTTTTACCTTGTTGAATCATTGATCTGATCAAGGGAACAAGAAATTCACATAAAATAACATCAGCAGGTGTTCTACTAGGAGGAACTAATGAGATTAAATTAGGATCAAGTTTTGGCATATTATGAATTGAATAAAATCCTCTTTTCCCTTCGGTACTCTCTATAGAGTTAACAACTGGTAGAGAAAAAAACTTTATTACGGGCCAAATTAAAACACTGTCTGCTCCCGATAAGCTCCCATAATCCGGCAATTTAAAAGCTTCTTTAATTTGCGGAATTAGATCTTTGAGTTTAATCTCTCCACTTATATTGTTTTGAGCTATATATTTTGACCAAGCATAAACCGCTCTGTGATAGGTTGTATAAAGTCTAAATTCAAGAGGAATGTCACTAGTTTCAGACAGAAATTCTATTTTTTTTATTTCTTGTAAGGTTGTAGGCTTCATTAAAACGGTTGGTTGGCCTTTACAGCGCTGCAAAAGACCATCCGTCAAAATAAGCATATTGAGACAACTTTCGATTGCTTTTAATGAAACTCCGAAGTTATTGGCAATTTCTTGATCCTTTGGAAAGTAGTCTCCTTGAGAAAAAGTACCGTTGTTTAAATTATCAATAACCCACTTCCTAATTGTTATCCATAATGCAGTTTGCTGATCTGTATGTAAAGCTTCAAAATGTTCTTTTGAAGGAAAAGCATCTATTGAAATTAGTTTTGAACTTTCATGTTTTGAATGAAAGAAACTTCGACTTTTAATTATTGCTTTGTTATTAAAACTTTTATGATGTGCAGACGAGTTGAAAGTTCTTTGCTTCAAAAAATTAGATTTTATTGAATTTATGATCAATTTACGTAAAAGGGTTGACGTAAATACGTAATTGTATCCTTAATTTGATTACTTGAGAATTTAACAGTAAAACTTTAATAATTTTTAACCTAACCCCAAAACTTCCGCTCCACAATAGCGCATTCATTATAAATCACCTTTATCCCGCTCCGTTCAGCGAGTTCTGTGGCTTCTTGGCTCTCAGCTCCCGGCTGAAACCATACCCGGGCGATTTTTAGTTTGGCACATTCACCAACAATCCGCTCCGATACAGAGGGTGGAATTACTAAATTAACTACTTCTGGCTTTTCCGGTAAAGAGGTTAAATCCGGATAACATTTGTGACCATCGATTTCCTCGCAGTTTGGGTTTACGGGATAAACTTTGTAACCCGAGTCGAGCAGCGCCTTAAATACCTTATAGCCAAATTTGTTTGTGTTGTTAGAAACCCCTAAAACAGTCCAAACTCTCTGGTTAATAAACTCTTCGATTGTTTCTTTCATGATTTTGAGCTATAAGTTTTAGATAAAGTTTACCGCCGAAGCCAAAATTAGTTTTTAAACTTTCTGCAAAAATATTTTTGGCTTCCCCCTGATAAGTGGGATTGAGGAGGTTACTGAAGATAGTTTCGTTTTTCAATAGTAGGTTTTACTCATTTGCATTCATCAAAAACAATAACGGTTTTGGGCGCCGGTAGCTGGGGAACAGTCTTGGCGCATATGCTTTGTTCGAGTGGACACCAAATAAAGCTCTGGACCCGCTCCAAGCGCTTTGTGGAACACGTAAAACAAACTGGTCGCTTTACTCGTCCAATTGAGTTAAGTCTTCCAGAATCTATTTTCTTAACCGACAATCTAAATTTGGCTATTAAAGACTCCGAAATCTTGCTTTGTGCTTTGCCTTCGGAGGCCATTCCAGAAACAATCCAAAAACTCAAAGAGTTGGAATTAAAACCAAAAAAAATCCTAAGCACCACAAAGGGTTTGGAACAAAGCACTTCAAAGCGGATAAGCCAACTTTGGAAAGAAAACTTTGATTGCGAAGTGGCTGTTCTTTCGGGGCCAAACCTTTCGGCCGAAGCGGCTCTCGCTAAACCAATGCGAACCATAATTGCCTCTAATAATTTGGAGTTCACCCAACAAATGGGTAAACTCTTCCAGGTTCGCCATCTTAAAATAGAAACAAGCGCAGATGTGATTGGAACCGAAATTGCTGGTGCTACCAAAAACGTAATTGCTCTCGTGGCCGGAGCTTGGGATGGCTTGGATTTGGGAACTAGTGGCAAAGGAGCAATGCTGACCCGCGCGATGAATGAAATTGCTGCCTTGGTTGAATTGATGGGCGGCCAAAGACAAAGTGCATACTCCGTAGCTGGAATTGGAGATATGTATATAACTTGTAGCAGCTCTCTAAGCCGAAACTACAGAGCGGGCTTTATGCTCGGCAAGGGCAAAGCACTGCAAGAAATAAACCAAGAACTAAAAGGCCAGGTCGCAGAGGGCTTTTGGACAACTCCTTTGATTCACGATTTGGCAATTAAATACAAAGCTGACTTCAAGGTCTGCGAGGCTGCCAAAACAATGATAGAACTGGATTTGTCTTCCAAAGAAGGAAAGTATAGGCTCGAAGAATTGCTTACAGAGTTGGTTTAAAATAAGACGGAAACTTAAAAACTTTTAATTTAAGTATTTTTTTTGACTGTCGAAACGAGTAAGTTTTAAGCGTTATGTAGATGAGCAGTAATTAATTGATAAATTTATTAGTTAATAAGCTGACTGAAACGTTTAACAAATAAAAGAAAGAAGTCCAATGCAATACACACTTTTAATCTACGAAAACAACGCTCAGTTTGAAAATCGCACCGATGAAAACAAGAAAGAGGCCTACTGGGGAGCTTATATGGCCTACAATAAAGCTGTAGTTGAGGCTGGAATAATGGTAGGTGGGAACGCTTTATTGCCGCCTTTTGCCGCTACAAGCGTTAGTGTAAAGAATGGAAAACGTCAAGTTCAGGATGGGCCTTTTGCTGATACTAAAGAACAACTTGGTGGTTATTTTGTTATTGATGTTCCCGATTTAGATGCGGCGTTGGATTGGGCTGCACGTTGTCCGGCAGCCTTGAATGGTATTGTTGAAGTCAGGCCAGTACTCTCAATGAATTGATTCAACAAACTCAAAAAACACTTGAACTTACAGTAAGAGCTTCTTACGGTCGTTTGCTGGCTTATTTAAAGGCTCAGTCTTTAGATTTGGCAATGATTGAAGATGCTCTTTCTGACTCTTTGATGGCCGCGTTGGAGACTTGGCCCAAAAAGGGTGTTCCGCCAAACCCAGAAGCTTGGTTGTTAGTTACGGCCAGGCGGAAGCTCATAGACGGTTATAGGCGCAGTAAAGTTCACGAAGCAACTGAAGAGACACTTAAGTTTTTAACTTCACAAATTCAAGAGCAAGATGTGATGATTCAAAGCCATTTCCCCGATCATAGGTTGAAACTACTTTTTGTTTGTGCTCATCCAGCAATTGATCCAAATGTTAGAACTCCTTTGATGCTCCAAACAATTTTGGGTTTTAATGCAAAACAAATTGCAGAAGCCTTTTTGGTTTCGCCAGTTAGCATCAGCCAGAGATTGGTTAGAGCAAAGAGCAAAATACAAAGCTCTGGCATACGATTTGAAATCCCCGAAGAAAAAGAATTACCCGAAAGACTAGATTCAGTCCTTGAAGCAATATATGCGGCTTATAATCATGGATGGCATGATTTTTCTGGTGTTGATGAAAAAAGTGCAAATTTCCGTGAAGAAGCAATTTGGTTAGCTCGTTTATGCGCAAAACTGTTGCCCAATCAAGCAGAAGCTCAGGGATTGTTGGCTTTGATTTTGTTTTGTGAATCAAGGTACAAAGCAAGAATTTCTGATAAAGGTGTTTATATCCCCCTCTCAGAGCAAGATACAAACTTGTGGCAAAAGAGTTTAATCGAAGAAGCTGAACAAATATTAAAAGCAGCCGCTGAAAAAAAGCAAATTGGCCATTTTCAACTCGAAGCAGCCATTCAGTCTGTCCATTCAGAGCGTTATAAAACTGGCAAAATTAATGAAAGGGTTTTACTCAATTTATACGAAGCGCTGCTTCAATTTGCTCCTTTTACTGGAGCTTTTGTTGCCTGTGCCTCTGCCGAAGGCCAATTTAAAGGACCTCAAGAAGGTTTAAAACGACTTGAAGAGATTCCTGAAGCTGAAGTTAGTGATTACCAGCCTTATTGGGCCGTAAAGGCCAACTTGCTAAAAAGCTTAGGAAGGCATTTAGAAGCAAAGCATGCTTACCTAAAAGCAATAGTACTCACCAAAGAACCGTTTCTGAAGAGCTTTTTGGAGGGTGAATTACTAAAATTAAATTTGAAATAAAAAATTAATACCTGAAGTTTATTTTTGTAAAAAGGTACAGAGCTTTTATTTTCATTAATTCTTGGAAGCTTCAATGTTCTGCTTTTGATTGATCCATCTCTTCTAGGTTTCGAAGCTGAATATCAATGGCTTGGGTGGAAATATAAATTTCAATTGTCGAATAAATTAAAGAGACCATTAAAAGCACTAAGCCAGAGCCAAACATAATTTTTGCCATTGCCTGATGCTTAGTAAAGATTAAGAACATACTTAAAACAAACAAAAATAAGCTCGATACGCCTATGGTTTGCATGTCTCGAATTAATTTAATTCGAAGTTTTAGGTTGTGAATTTGAGGTAATAAAAACTTTTGTGGGTTGGCCAAATATTTTTCATGCAAGTTCCTCGCCACCGAAGCAGTCGTTAAAAAGCGATTTGTAAAGGCAAGCATTAATAAAGAAATTGTCGAAAGAAGTACGGCTGGAGCGGTTATATCCATTTATAAATTACTCCGAAATTAGAAAATAATAATTAAATACAAAGTAAGCCCATTGGTAAACACGGGTTTAATTTCATCATTTATAATCTTAAATTAGTTCAATTCTAAAAACTACTCAAATTATGACAATCGCCAGCAAATCAACTATGCGTAAACAATTAAGCGACTCACAAATCATGGAGCTTTCTAGAGAGAAAGGCGTTAAGTTAATTCAGCTTCAGTTTGTCGATTTACACGGCAGACCCAAGCAAATGACAGTCCACGTTGATATGTTGGATAAAGCTTTAAACAACGAAATCATGTTGGATGGTTCTTCAATCGCAGGCTTTAGATCGATTGAAACCTCAGATATGTTTTTCTACCCAGATAAATCTACTTTCCAAATTATGCCTTGGACTCAAGGTGGTAAAACCGTTGGTCGTTTAATGTGTGACATCTATAATCCGGATGGAACCCCTTTTGATGGTTGCCCCCGCAACAACCTAAAGCGCGTACTCGAAAGAGCAGCTAAACTTGGCTACACCTATAACGTTGGTCCAGAGCTTGAGTTCTTTCTTTTCAAAAAAGATCCAAATGGCAAAGTGACCATGGATACTCATGATGCTGCAGGTTACTATGACCTCGCCCCCGATGATTTGGCTGAAGACGTAAGAAGCAGAATTGTTGAGACCCTTGAAAGCCTCGGTTTTAACATCGAAGCTTCTCACCACGAAGTGGCAGCTGGACAGCACGAAATCGACTTCCAGTACGGTGATGCTTTAACCACCGCAGATAACGTTATCAACTTTAAAATTGTAACCCGCAAAATTGCTTCGGAATACGGTTTGCATGCAACCTTCATGCCAAAGCCAATCTACGGTATTAATGGTTCCGGTATGCACTGTAACCAATCCCTGGCCGATGCTGATGGAAATAACTACTTCCTTGATGAAAAAGCTGAATACCAATTGAGCGAAAAATGTTTGTTCTATATTGGCGGGCTTCTTAAGCACATTCCAGAAATTGCAGTTGTTACTAATCCTTTGGTTAACAGTTACAAAAGACTTGTTCCAGGTTACGAAGCACCAGTTTATATTGCTTGGTCTCCTTCTAACCGTAGTGCTCTTATTCGTATTCCTGCCAAGAGAGGCAAATCCACCCGTGTTGAGCTCCGCTCACCAGATCCAAGCTGTAACCCATATTTGGCTTTTGCCGCTATGTTAACTGCTGGCCTCGATGGAGTTGAAAACAAAATCAAACCGCCAGCTCCAACGCAGCTCAATATCTACCACATGGATGAAGCCGCTAGAGCCGAGCATTTAATTCCAAGTTTGCCAGGTAGCTTGTTCGAGGCTTTACAAAATTTCAAGAATAGTAAGATTGCAAAAGAAGCTCTTGGAGAGCACATCTTCAATGAATTTGTTAAAACAAAGACTCGTGAATGGGATGAATACAGAACTTATGTCTCAGCTTGGGAAACAGACAAGTATCTCGAGGTTGTTTAATTTCGAAGTCGGGTTCAGAAAGAAGTGAACTCTCCCTTTTTCTCTTTATTTAAAAGCTCTTCTAAATATCTAGAAGGGCTTTTTTTGTCCTTTAAAACCAACAAAAAAAATAGGTTAAATGGCGTATTTGTAAAAAAGAGCTTAAATCGGGAATAAAAACTTTAATTAAACGTTTTTAATCAACGAGTTTTGGTACCCAAAAAAGATTTTTTCTTGGTTATTCTCATTCTCCTCTGGCTGATATCAATGGCTGGAGGAGCTTTTTCTCTTTGGAAGATGCAGACCAACAATGTTAAGTCTATGGCTGCGCCAAATTATTGGCCTAAACAAAGTGCTCTCAAAAGATCTTATTCGGAGCCAACTCTCATTGCTTTCATTCAGCCTTATTGTAAATCGAGCCATGCTTCTGTAAAAGAGCTGGAAAAAATAATGGCTAAAGTTGGTGACCAATCTAAAGTCTTTATTGTTTTGGTCTCACCAAAAAATGTAAATGAAGATAGTCCTTTAATTAATAAACTCATTAAAATTCCAGATATTATTGTTCAGCCCGATTCAAAAGGGCAAGAGGCCAGAGTCTTTGGTGCTCAAAATTCAGGACAAATTTTAGCTTACGATTCAGAGGGAAGTTTGCGTTTTGTTGGGGGTTTGGGTCTTCCTCGTAACCACAAGGAAAGCGGAATTGCAAAAGAGCAAATACAAAGTCTGGTCTTAAAAAATATAGTTTCACAATCAACAACAAAAGTGATTGGGTGTTCTCTATTCAATGAATCCAAAAAAGGAGACAAAGAAAAATGAATACTTTCATTCAAAGTGAAACCCTTGATGAATTAGAGAGCCGAAAGCAAGCACTTTTTGGCCAGCACTTTCAGGAGCAGACAAATAAAACAAACAAGATATTTTGTCTCATTTTATTGTGTGAATGGCTGACTGGAATTGTAATTGCCATCATAAAAGTTAATCAAAGCTCTGCTGGAGAGCTTGTTAACTATATTCCATTGTTGGCGGCTACTCTTTTGGGGTTTGTTATTATTTCTCTACCTGTCTATCTAACTTTCTGCAAGCCAGAAGAGAGCCTATCAAAATATATTGTTTCGATGGCTCAGATGATTTATGGTGTACTCTTTTTTTACCTTTCTGGAAGCCATTTTGAGACTCAATTTTATATCTTTGTTTCTTTAGCTGCTCTTGCTTTGTACCGAGAATGGAGAGTGATTGCACTTGCCTGTTTTGTATCTCTGCTTAATCATTTCACCTACGAGATTTTCTCTCGCCAAGTCTCTTCGAGGCCCTCTCCTTCGGCCAACCCGTTTTTGTTTGAGTATATATTTTGGATTGGCTTGGAAAGCCTTTTTTTAATAATTACAGTTAGGCAAAGTAATAAAGAAATGCAAAATGCTACTTCTCGTTATGCAGAGCTAGAAGTGCTAAACCAGAATATAGAAGAAATTGTTAGTCAAAAATCTCAGGAGATAGAAAATACTCAAGAGCAGGTTCAGACTAACGAAACAAGATTGCATTCAGCACTAGAAAATTCCGATCTGGCTCTCTGGGAGTGGGATATTGCCAAAAACATTATTTATTACGATGAAGCTTGGGCAACAAACTTAGGTTGTGATTTATCAACTTTTGGACTTTCCCGATCGATTCTCGATAGACCGATTCACAGAGACGATAAACTCAAGGTTGAAGAGGCTATAAAAGCACACTTAAATAAAGTAGCACCTTCTTACGAGGTGGAATATCGTATTCAGCAAAAATATGGAGAGTGGATTTGGGTTTTAGAAAAAGGGAGAATTTCAAAATTTTCTTCTCACGGAGAGCCTCTTCGAATCACAGGTACAACTCAAAATCTTAGTAAGCGTAAGCATGCAGAAGAAGAATTAAAAAGGCTAATGAAAGAAGCCAAAGAATCCAGTAAATTAAAAAGCGAGTTTTTGACCGATATCAGTCACGAAATTAGAACGCCATTAAATAGTATTTTTGGCATGACTTCTTTGCTAAGCAGTTCTGATCTTGATGAAAAGCAAGCTGAATGCCTTTATACAATTCAGAATTGTTCAAATGAGCTTTTAAATATTATCGAAAACATCTTGGATTTCTCTACTCATGAAGGAAAGCGTTTACCTGTAAAGAAATTGCCATTTGATTTATCAAAAGCCATAAATGAAATTGTTGATTTGTTCATGGTGGAAGTTCAAAGGAAAAGCATTGAACTCAGTATTGATTTTTCGCCGGATTTGTCGAGCCATTTAGTGGGTGATGAATTTAAAGTTAGACAGATAATGCTTAATCTCTTGGCTAATGCCATTAAATTTACGAATGAAGGTGAAATCAAAATTAAAGTAGAAGGCTTTTTGGGTGAAAGTCCTCAAGATTCGGAAAAAGATTATTATGTGAAAATTTCTATAATCGACACTGGAATCGGTATTTCTGAGGAGAAACTCAATAATCTCCTTCAGCCTGAAAATAAAGAACAATCATTGGAATCTCATCAACAGGGACTAGGACTAAATATATGCAAGAAACTTGTTGGTTTGATGGGAGGCAAACTTGGCATTGAGAGCAGAGAAAAAGAAGGTTCTATTTTTTGGTTTAGTCTTAAGTTGGAATTGGCTGAGCCATCTATGGAAGAGCAGTTTAAAAGAAAAGATCTTGAAGATCTGAAAATTTTAATTGCTATTGGTAATAATTTAAGCAGTCATCAAATAATAAGGATTTTCAATAGCTGGAAATACTCCTTTGAGACTGCTCAGAGCAATGACGAAACTATAAAAATGCTCAGCGATGCGAAAAATAATGGATCGCCCTACGATATTTTGATTTTAGGAGATTCAACTGAAATCGAAACGGTTGATTTGGCCAGCCAAATAAAACAAAATCCCCTCTTCAAGGATATAGTTTTGGTTTTCTTTGGCTCTAAAGATGAATACAAGCTTCATAATTCATCTAACAAATTTTTGTTTGATAGTTACTTAATTAGGCCAATTACCTCTTCGGCTTTAATGGATACTTTAATAAATATCTGGGATTCCTTTTTTGCATCTTCCAAGAACGAACAAATTGGTAACTTAAAGTCTGAGTTCCAGAGAAATTTACCGAAGAAATTGCTCGGTAATATTTTGTTAGTCGAAGATAACCTAATTAATCAGAGAGTTACAACTAAATTACTCGAAAATATGGGCTATCAATCAACTGTTGTAAGCAGCGGTATAGAAGCTTTAGCAATTTTAAAAATTAGAAAATTTGACATGATTTTTATGGATTGTCAAATGCCTGAAATGGATGGTTTTGAGGTTACCCGAAGAATAAGACAGTTGGAAAATAACAAAGATAGTGTCCCAATCATTGCTCTAACAGCTCATGCAATGCAAGGAGATAAAGAGAAATGTTTAGAGGCGGGCATGGATGACTATCTTTCTAAACCCATAAGATTAGACGAACTTGAAAGAATGTTAACAAAGTGGCTTGTAATCAGTCGGCAGCAAGATAGAGCTTAAAATGATAACCAGAGAATAAGATTAATTTTGGATTTGAATTTTAATACTGATAATCTCTGTGATTCACTTTCTCTCTTTCATCAAAAACAAAGCAATCGCCCTTCCATAGGCTTTCTTCTTGAGGCACTTCTTCAAGATACTTTAGAATTCCTCCTTCAAGATGATAAATTTCATCGAAGCCCTCTTTTTCAAAATTTTCTAAAAGGTAAGAAGAGTATTTTTCGCAGCGTATGCCTCCGGTACAAAACATGGCAATTTTTTTGGAAGCTTTGTTTTTAAGCACCGCAGGCTTAAGTATATCTTCGGTAAAATTTGCAATCTCTTTAAACTTTTTGGTGTGAGGATTAATGGCGTTTTTGAAGCTTCCCATTTTGACTTCAAAGTTGTTTCTCGTATCAATCACTAAAACATCCGGGTCCTCTAAAAGTGTGTTCCAGTCTTGTGGTTTAACGTATTTTCCAACTTTAGATTTTGGATCAATTTTGCGTCCAGCCGCATTTTGTCCAAGAGTAACAATTTCTTTCTTTAGCTTTACTTTGCTTCTTTTAAAAACTTGTTTATTGTAGAAAGCCTCTTTGTGGGGCATATCAGCGAGACGAGAATCCTTCCGCAATAACCCTAGCAAAGCATAAATTGCTTCTTTGCTTCCCGAAACCGTAGAGTTAATGCCTTCGGAGGCCAAAAGGATGGTGCCTTTAATATCGTAGGTCAGCATAAAATCTTTGAGTTTTGGCGCTAGTTGCTCATAATCATCGAGGGTAGTAAATTTATAGAAGGTTGCAACTAAAAAAATTTTTTCGCTCACGGGCTTAATTGTTTTGGCTTTTTCCAATGTTTTTATTCATTGGGATTATATCAAGAGGGAATTCATTAAAATGTAAAGGTTCCTTAGGAGATTTTATGTGGATAATGGTACTAAAAACATCAATTGTGGTACTATAAAAATATGAATCAAAGAGATAAGGCTTTAAGCAAAATCATTGATAATCCTCGCCAAGTGCGTTTTGATGATTTGCAAAAAGTTTTATTTAGTTAAGGCTTTGAAATATTTAATAGAGTAGGTGGCCATTACACATTTAAAAAGCAAGGCTGTTTACCGTTAGTAATTGTTAAGCCGCATGGAAAGGAACGATATGTTAAAAAAGGGTATGTCGGCAAAGTTCTCAAAAGACTCGGTCTTAAGTAAGTACCACATAAAACTTAGTTTTGATGAAGAAGATAAAACTTGGTATGCAGAAATTGAAGAAGATGATATCGATGTTATCGGCCATGGTAAGTCTCCAGAAGAAGCCATTAAATGTCTTTCATTAAATCTTCATCTTTATTTAGAAGCTTTAGAAAGCCCCGGTGATTTTTCCGGGCGACTAAATTTAAGATTGAACCCTGCTCAGCATGCACTCATCTACAAAAGAGCAAAGGAACAGAGTAAAAGTATTAATTCATACATAGTTAATTGTATAGAGCAAGTCATGCTTAGTTAATAAAATGTATTAGTCTAAACCTCAATCTCCCCTCTCAAATAGCAGATACAAGAACCGCCGATTTTTAACCGCTCGCTTAAATCTTCGCAGACCAAGTTACCGCCCCGCAAAGAGACCTGCTGTGCCGACAATTGTTTTTTGTTTAGCCTCTTCGACCAATAAGGAATTAAAGTACAATGCGCCGAACCAGTGACGGGGTCTTCGTCCACTCCAGCATTGGGAGCGAAGAAACGAGATACAAAATCACAATTGCCTCCCGGTGCAGAAGCAATTATTCCTAAACAATCTTTGATTTCTGCTAAAGCTCTAAAGTCAGGTTTTAATTCTTTGACTTCTGCTTCGGAAGAATAAATCACCAAGTAATCGCGAGAAAGAAAAGTCTCCAAAGGTTTTTTCCCTAAACCAACAATTAAAGCCTCCGGAGGCTCAACTGGTTTTCCTTCCCGGCTCGGGAAATCCAAGAATAAAAATTGTTCTTGTTTAAGAACATGCAAAGGTCCGCTTTGGGACTGAAAAGTAACTTCTTTTAAAGATGGGTTTAAAAAAGTAAAAATTACGAATCCTGCAGCTAGTGTGGCGTGTCCGCAAAGGTCAATCTCTTGAGTTGGAGTGAACCAGCGTATGCGATAGCTGGAACCTTCTTTTACAAAAAAAGCCGTTTCAGATAAATTATTTTCGGCGGCAATTTTTTGCATTAAATCCGAAGGCAGCCATTGTTCCAAAGGACAAACTGCCGCTGGATTTCCACCAAACACTTTGTCGGTAAAGTTATCAATTTGGTAGATTGGAATTTTCATAAATTATAAAATATGGCGCGCCCTGAAGGACTCGAACCCTCGACATCAGGTTTTGGAGACCTGCGTTCTACCAACTGAACTAAGGACGCATTAAGCAGATAAATATATTATCAAAAGTGTAAGCATTTAGTTTAAAAGTCTATCTTTCAAAAAGGTAGTTCTTTAAGTTAACTAAGACTAAGTCAAAGTTTAGATAGAACTAATCGGCTGAGCAATCAGCAAGAAAATAATTTTGCTGGTAAATTAGGTTATTGAAAGCTCAAACTGACTATCTTTACAGTTATGAAAAACAAAAAATTTTTTACTTCTTTAACACTTTGTGTGCTTGTTGCCTGTAATTTGGCCGCCTATTCTGTTGAGGGTCAATTACAAAGCCAACCCGTTGGAACACAAGTTCTCTCTGGTGAAGTCATTCACATTTCAGCTGGTGCATCTGCTCCCGGAAAAATTGATCGTAGTTTTACCTCTTCAACTTCAAGAGTTGGTGATCGCGGAATTTTAACTTTAAATCAAAATCTTCAAGGAATTCCTGCTGGTTCCAAAGTTGAGTTTGTGGTTTCTAGCGTAACCGAACCTAAAAGAAGATTTGATAAGCCTGGAACCATGCAGCTTAAAGCTGTAAACATTATTTATCCAGATGGCTCAACCACTCCTTTGACCGGCGAAGCCTTTATTAGTAGAAATGGCGAAGGAACAGTTCTGGTTGGCGAAGCTAACAAAAAGCGTGTTGCCAAAGCTGCTGGTAAGACCGCTGCTGGTGCTGCAACTGGTGCGCTTGGTGGTTTGATTGGTTCCTCTATTGGTGGAAGAGCTAGTGGCAAAGCAACTGCTATCGGTGCTGGAATTGGCGCTGGTGTTGGTTTAATCGGTGCTGGTTTAAGCAAAGGCGATGATGTTGTAATTAACTCTGGCGACACTTTACTTCTTAAATTTACCAAAGCAACTCAAATAACTCCTAGTAAGTAAGTACCTCGTTCCCAACCCTTCTCCCACAAGGAAACAAAGGGATTTTAATTTAATAATAAAAAAGACTCCAACGATTTTCCGAAGGAGTCTTTTTTTACTTATTTTTCTTCTTTCTTTTGCAGGAGAAAGAAGCCTAAAAGGCGGACAAGAAGGTCTTAGTATGGACTTTGAACGTTATCGATATCCTTTAAAACATCATCGTTTGAAGAATTATTTTTAGCAGGAATCACGTTGGAAGCATCAACTTTACAGCCAGCATCGATAGCAACTTCTTCAACTGAACCTGGTTCAATCTTTTTGCCATCTTCTGTTAACCAAGTTGGATAGCCTTTACCTTTTTTACTGGCTTCCAAACATCTTTCTACAGGCTTATCGCACTCAATGTAGTTTACATATTGGAATAAATCACCAAACTCTTTTTTCTGGGCTTTGCAGTGAGGGCAGTGACTTAAGCCATACATTTTTACATTCTTATCTTTTAAGCATTTAGCATAAGCTTCTCTAATTGCTTGTTTTTCTGGATCGGCAGCAATGGGTTGTGCTTGCTGTTCAGCTTTATTCTTTACTTGAGCTTTTTTGTATTGTGCTTTAGCAGTTGGAGCTTGAGCAGGGATATTCTCAGAGCTATTTATTGTTGAAGTAGAAGTACCTTCTATAGAACAACCAGAAGCTTGAGCAACTTTTTGAATGCTTCCAGCGGCAATTTCTTTACCATCTGGTAGTAACCAGGTTGGGTAACCGGTAATTCCTTTTTGGGTGCAGATTTCGGATTGCTCATCGCAATCAACATAGTTAACATAACTAAATAATTCTCCAAAAATTTCTTTTTGGTGGTTACAATGCGGGCACCAGCTGGTTCCATACATTGTTATGCCTTTTTCTTTCAGGCACTTTACGTATTCGGCATCGTTAGAATTTGTAGCTTGTGCAGAAGCTTTAGTAGGTTTTGAATTTTCTGCCTTTGCTTCGGCTTGATGGCTAAAACCACCAAGCAAAAGACAAAAACAGGAAATCAAAGCGACAGACTTAAGAAAGTTATTTGTCATTAATGATTCCTCAGAGTTAATTGAAAAATGAACAAAACACACAAAAGACAAAAACGTATTAATTTGGTATTAAATTAATTGCCTCTCAAGTGCTCTTCTAATTTTATAAAAAATTTCGAAACTAGGACAAAAGATTGACATAACAATTATGAAAAATTCCGATCTTAAAATTGTTTTTCTTGGAACTCCCGATTTCGCGGTCTTGCCGCTAAAGAAATTAATTGAAAATGGCTTTAAAATACCTTTGGTTGTTACTCAGCCGGATAGACCATCGGGACGGGGACATAAGACAATTGAATGTCCAGTCAAAAAGTTAGCTCTGGAAAAAAATTTAACAATAAAACAGCCCGAAAAAATTAGTAAAGACCAGGAAGCTCTAGAACTATTAAAGGAAATTAAACCAGATTTAATGATCACGGCTGCTTTTGGGCAAATTTTGAGCCAGGAAATTATTGATATTCCTAAATGGGGAATCTGGAATATTCACGCTTCACTCTTACCTCGGTGGAGAGGCGCCGCTCCGATACAGTGGGCTTTATTGGAAGGTGATAAAGAAACCGGAATCACCATTATGATGACCGAAAAAGGTTTGGACACAGGCCCAATTTTAACTAAACGTTCAATCCCAATTCTTGAAGAAGACAATGCAGAGACTTTATTAGTTAAGCTCTCTGAGGTCGGAGCGGATTTGTTGCTTGAAACTATAGAACTAAAAAAACAAGCTAAATTAACTCCACAAAATCAAGATGATAGTCTTGCAACTTACGCTTCCAAAATCACCAAGGAAATGGGCCAAATAAAATTTTCGGAAATTAAAGATCCTGAAGAATTAATTAGAAAAGAAAAAGCCTTGAGCCCTTGGCCCGGACTTAGTGTTTATGAAAGTACAACGGGGCAGGCCCTGAAGATTTTTGAGGTAGGCCTCTCCCCTCCCGCTCCTGATAGTCGCTCCCTCCCTTCTCCAAATTGGAGAGGGGCCGGGGGTGAGGCTTTATACTCTGACAATCAAAGTGGAAAGATTTTCCTTGAACTCAAAAACGGATCAATTTCAATCGGAGCGGTACAGCCGCCAAATAAATCAAAGATGCGGGCGGCAGATTGGTTGAGAGGATTGAAAGTTAAACCGGAAGATTTAAGATTTGAATAAAAATTAATAAATATTTTAAAAATTTGTAATATCAATTAACTTTTAAGGTAAATTTTTAGTATATCAATATTATTAAATTATGCTTTCTCAAGTTTCTTTTATTAGTAGGTCAAGAATTTTTTATAATTCAACAAAAAAGAAGTTTTTGAAATCTGAAGAATTGTTTAAAAGGCTAATTAATACTGTTAGAGAAAAATACTTTTTAGAACAAAATGGAGTCCAGGTTCACTGGTATTCTAGTGGTAGTTGTTCGGTTAAAAAAGACAGTGAGTATCACTTTGTTTGTTCTTCCGGCAATCTATCTTGGGAAGCAATTAAACTAATAGAACAGTTTCTTGGGGAAGCAAATGCATAATCTAACTGACCTCACCGAAAAACAAATCTCCCGTCGCTCGATTCATAAGGGAAGTGTGGTTGAAACCGTCGTCGATGAAATCATTCTTCCGAACGGTAAAAGCGCCAAGCGAGAAGTGATACTACATGCTGGAGGCATTGTTATAGTGCCTATTACCAAAGAGGGCCACTTTGTTTTGGTAGAACAATACCGCTACCCGATTGAAACTTTACTTTTGGAATTCCCTGCTGGAAGGCTAAATCCGGGCGAGGATCCACTAAAAGCTGCTTATCGTGAGCTGGCTGAAGAAACGGGTTATCGCGCTGCTTCAATTGAGCCTCTTGGGTTTATTTATACTGCTCCTGGCTTTTGCAGCGAAAAATTATACATGTATGTGGCAAAAGGACTAGAAGAGGGAGAGCAAAACCCGGACGAGGACGAGTTTGTAAAACCAGTTTTAATGAGCAAAGAGGAATTGGCCCAAAAGATTAAAAACTTTGAGATTCATGATGCTAAGACTCTTGCCGCTTGGAGTTTGGTTGGAGGGCAATAGATTGTAAAATTAGTTAAGCAACTGCAAGAGTTTGTCCCTGCTCAATATTACTTGCATATTTGGAAACCGAGGTTCCATAAGCATCAGCAGTCTTTGAGGCATCAGGATTGTGCAAGGATGAGCTACCTGGGCCAGTGAAAACAGATACTAAAAGCCTTTTACCATTTTCTTGAACATCAGCAGCCCTTACACTTGAGTTGAGGCTATTTCTATTATCTTTTAAATAGTTTGTTACAGCGCCCCTCATCTGCTGTATTGGATCAGCGACAGGATTATATTTTCTTTGATTCTCAGGTGAAAACTGAATAAGACCTTTATATCCTAGTGAATTGGTTTTCACTGGATTAAATCCACATTCAAGCTCCATAAGTTTAAGTAGGCCACCAGCAAACATAGCTGGATTTGGGTAATTAAATTGTTTACCGATGTTTATGGCTTCTTGAATAAATTCCTTGACTTTAGAAGTATCTTGTCCACCTTCTTGGAAACCTCTTTGAATTTTAGACCCAAAACTTGCATTAAGTTTTTCAACAGCTTGTGCGTCCGTAAGAGGAGTAGAACCCAATGAACCCGTTAAACTATTGTATCCTGAATTAAATTGATTAAAATTTTGTTCTTTGAACTGGTTTCCAAAAGTAGCATTCTCATTACCTGTCAACTCCTGTAATGAAGGTGCTTTTGCATGCAAATCTAGCATCTGTTTATCTGTTGTACCTTGTGCTAGCGATTGTGTTGAAACACTTGGAGAAATTACTCTGGGATCACTCATATTTTCTTACCCTCTAAAATTCTTATCCCTCTAACACCAAGATTACCCTAATAAAATTAAGGCTAGATTAGCCTCTCAGAAAGCCTAGAATAAAAACTTAAGCTAAAAATTCTTGATAAAACTTAGCTACGTTCTGTCCCCAACCTCCGTTAGTACCGTTAGGGTCATTATTAGCACCTTCAGGAGCGTATATCTGGTGAATTTCCGCAATAGTGTTTGCTTTGGAATAATAGCCTTGCGGATCTGTTAACTCTTTGGCCATATATTCAACACTATCTTCAACTCTTGCAAAATCTTTTATTTGGCTGGCGCCAGAACCGGTCATGACTCCCATTACGTTGTTGGCTTCTTTAGCTGCTCTTGAAGAACCATTTCCACTTTCAAGCATGGCTATGGCTGCAAGAAAAGCTGGATCTATATTATATTTTTGTCCAATCGAGACAAAATTCGCACCTTGCCCTTTTAATACCCCTTCTAATTTACTGTCCAGTTGGGCTGGATCAATGGGTCTAAATTGTTTAACGTTTGTGTTTGCAATATTGCTTGTGTCAATGGGAGATGTGCTCTCTTGAGTCTTAGGATTAAAACCAAGTTGAATTGGTTTTTGTAAAGTAGAGCTACTATTTACAAAAGAATCGCCGGTTGAAGCTGCTGATGGTGGGTTTTGTAAAGTTGTTGGGCTTGTAAGTCTCTGTGCTTGTTGAGCCACCCTGATCATATCTGAATCAGGAATTGTTGTTAATGTAGTCATCTTGCTTAACCTTTCCCTAAGAACAACTTTATCTAAATCAAATTAAATTTTTATTGTTGTTTTATTGAGGTTTGGATAACAGGAAAACTATGAGCTAATCAATAATTTCCTCTTAATTAATCAATGTTAAATTGGTTTCAATAGGGTTAATTAAGGAAAATAAACAATGGGTAGTGAAACTTCAATTTTCAATAACAACTTTTTGGCAAAAGTTTAGAAGCTATTACAAAGAATATTCCAAGTCAGCTTTTTCCAAAAACAACTACTCCTGTTATCCCCGATGGCTTCGAGTCAGTACCTCAAACTGACACATTTAACTCATCATCTTTAAAGTCCGCAAGTACTGGCACTGGATTTAAACCAACTGATGGACAAGCAAAAGAATTTACAGACAGTCAAAACCAAAGAATTAGGCAAATTGCAGAAGGTTCTTCTCAGGGAATCTAAACCGAAGCCTGATGCTGCCCAATCTTATGAAAATAACGTCTTAGTTCAGCCAAAGCGGAGCGTAACCGCTTAGAGGACTATCTGTTTATTTGTGTATAATTTCAATATCAATATTCATAAAATCAATGACTTATAATAAAAAACTTTTTTTCGAAGAATTTGAGGGATTTCCTGAAGAAATCAAGCAAAAAGTTGTCGATTTTGCTTATTACCTTGGCTCTTCCAAAGCAAAAGAAGAAACATCATTAATAAATGTAATTCAAGAAATTACATCCAAATCTCAGTGTTTTGATTTTTTAAATGATGAAGAAGAGCTTTACACCTTAGAAGATGCAAAGGAAATCTATAAATGAAAAAGGGAGACATTGTTCTGGTTCCTTTTCCATTCACGGATCTTAAAGGTTATAAAAAGCGGCCTGCGCTAATTTTGGTAAATAATTTAGATTCTTTAAATGTTGTTTTGGCCTTCATAAGTACAAAAATAGAAATTAAAAGTCAGTTTGATTTAACCCTCTTAGCAAGCTCTCAAAATGGTCTTAAGAAAACTTCAATCGTTAAACTTGATAAGTTAACGAGTCTTGATAGAGACTTAGTAGAAGCGCTCATTGGAGAAATAACTCAAGAAGATACTCATCAGTTGAACTTAAAACTAATAGAGCTTTTTCAAACTAATCTAAACTGAAGCCTGATGCTGACCAATCTTATGGAAATAACGTCTTAACTCCGCCAAAGCCGAGCGTAACCGCCGCGAGGTTTGCATCTGAGAAATCTTATGGCGCTTCGCGTAACTTGCTTGAGTTTGTTCGTTGAGAAAGATTTCTTCAATAATCTCTTGGGCTTGCGAACTAATGTTTTTGAGCGCATCCTGCAAGACCAAACGATGTTCCTGTAAATAAGTAAAAGCTTGGTATTTGGTGTCTACAAGCGTGTCTAAAAATACTTGGTCATCAGAATTATCCGATGATAGAGTCTGGTCAAGCGAAATGAGAGTTCTTCTTCTTTCAACTTCAAAAGCTTCTTGGATTTTTTTGGAATCAACGTCTAAAGCTTCTGCAAGCTCATAGTCGGTGGGTTCGCGCCCAAATTCGTAGGTTAGGGCCTGTACAATACGGCTGATGCGGAAGTTAAGTTCTACCAATTCGCGGGGCGCACGGAACAACATTGCTTTGTCTCGGCAATAGTGGCGCATTTCACCGGCAATTAAGTGCGTAAAATAAGTTGTGCACTTGGCTCCAGCGTCCGGGTCAAAGTTTTCGATTGCCTTAATTAAACCTATGCAACCAACCTGAACTAAGTCGTCGATTGAGTCTGTGCTTCTTCTTGCAAGTCCATTGGCAATTCTCTTAACCAAACCCATACAATGTTTAATTATTTTTTCTTTTAAGGCTGCTTTTTTACTCACTCTGTACTCTGCGAGCAGTGAGTGAACCAGATCTGTATCGATATCTGAGCGGTTTGGGCTAGTTGCTTTCTTTGAATCCATGACTATAAAATTATCCTTCTTAAAACATCCAGCTAAAGCTTTTGCAAAATAAATTCAATAAGTAGATTTTTCGAGTGAACTCTATGATTGAATTTGCCAAAAAATTTACTAGAAAAATTAAATTTTATACTACTAAATTACTTTTTGGCATTTAAACGGTAGTTTTTGATTATGATTCTTAAGCTATCTAAACTTTTATTTTATAAGCTTAACCTATGAATATGAATTCTTCTAAATTGGCTTCCAGACCTATTATACCAATAACTAAAATGACCGATTCAAAAAGAAATAGCTCAAATACCAATCGAAGCTTGGCTTTGGAACTGATAGTTTTCTTTTTAGTTGTGTTCTTGATTTTTGGTCTTACTTATTTGAACAAAACCAGTATTCATGGGCAAAAAGATAATTTTAATTTTATAAACACTTTTAGTTTTTATTCTCTTAAAGAGCCAGTTACTCTTCTAGTAGCCGGAACCGATCAAGAGTACAAAATTGCCAAAGATGGTTACGCTTATAAAACACAAAATAAATTCAAAGGGCGTACCGATACAATCGTTGTTTTCAAATTTGATCCAATACAAAAAAGATTGTCAGCTTTGAATATTCCTCGCGATACAAAAATATATTTAAACGGAAAAACTGCTGACAAAATAAATTCAGTAAATGTAATCAAAGGCCCAGAGTACTTAAAGCAAGTTGTGGAAAGTCTCTTGGATATAAAAATTGACCACTATGTTTTGGTGAATACCAAAGGTATTGAGCAAATCATTGATGAGGCAGGCGGAGTCGAAGTCGAAGTCGACAAAAGAATGAAATATGTCGATAAGACTGATGGACTAAACATTGATTTGCAGCCGGGCAAGCAAGTTTTAAGCGGTAAACAAACAATAGGTTTTTTACGTTTTAGACATGATAATCTCGGAGACATTGGACGTATTCAAAGGCAACAAATCTTTTTGAGAGCGGCTAAGAAAAAACTCTCAGACCCATACATGGTAACAAAGCTTCCAAAGCTCACTAACATTGCTTTAGAAAATATTAAAACCGATCTGAAAATTTCCGAACTTCTGCAGTTTGCCAATTTTGTTCGTTCGGTTCTCTCTGATGATCACGTTTTTGCCACTTTGCCAGGTGATTTCTCAATGCCAGAGATGCAAACTAAAGGGGTTTATGAAGAAGTTTATCCGGTGGCTCCAGATCAAGGGCAAGATTCTTCATCTGCTCAGCCGTCACCTGGAACTTCTTCAACTGGCACTGCAGGGGACTTGGGAGGTGATACTTTGGAAGGTTCAGGAGAGCCGATTCTTAGAGAAAAAGTAATTACTGTGCAGGCTCCCTTTGTGAGCTATTGGATAGCCAATGAAGCCGAGATAAAAAAAGTTGTAGCTAAACTCTTTAAATACGATGAAACTCTTTCGGAGGAGGAAACCATTGATCCTCATTCAATTAAAGTGGCCATCGAAAACATTTCTGGTGACCGTAATGCCTCAGCTAAACTTTCTTCACAGCTTAGGAAGGCTGGTTTCAGTATAGTTGATATAAGCAACTCAAAGAAGGTCTTGCCTTCAAGCATTTACGCTCAAAAAGGAAATCTGGAAGATGCTAAATTGATTCATAAAAAACTTGGTCTAAGCTCTTCGGTTCAGGTTATAGGATCTAGTATGGGTTTTCCGCTTGCCGATATAACTATTATTTTAGGAGAAGAACTAAGAGCAGAGATAAACGGCGAAGAGCCAAAGCTTAAAGCTAAAGCAAAAACCAAAAATTAATTCTGTTCATCATCGCTTTCTAGATCATCTCCCAAATCGTCCTCTAAATCATTCTCTAATTCATCTTTGAGATTATAGTCTTGCTTTCGGCGTTTGCGGGAAATTGCTCTCTGTGAAGCTCTGAGCTTAGGAAGAGTCATCTCGGCATCGGTTTTATTGGATTCTCTTCTTTCTTTTGTATTTGTCTCCTGTTCTGACTTTTCATATTTTTCGGCTTCTTCCATAATTTTTCGGTAACTTTTTTTTCTGGAATCGCAGAACTGGACGGCGCAACCTTCTTCATCTAAATGCAAACAGTCTAGGAATTTACAATCTTCTTTCTTTCTCTCTATTTCGGGGAATCCATTTGACCGTGCCAATTCAAGAGGAGTAAAATTCGCTTCTAGTCGACTAAAGCCAGGTGCATCTAGTATATAAAAACTTTGTTCATGAAAACGCCCCTCAAAAATTTCTATGTGCCTGGTTGTATGAGTACCACGATTGATTTTTTGGCTTACCTCTCCGACCTTGAATTCCTTTGTCGGGAAGAGCGATTGCAAGAGACTGGATTTGCCAACACCCGATTGTCCAGCAAGTACAGAGGTGTAACTTAAAAGTTTGCTCTTTAATTCATCCAATCCAATACCTTTGGGATTTGAAATTTGAACTAGTTCTATTCCTAAATCTTTGTAAATGCTTAACCAGTCTGGTTCGTGCTGTAAATCTATTTTCGTAAGACAAACAATTGGTTTTTGCGGCAAAGACAAAGTTGCTTGGCAAAGAAGTCTGTCCAAATAATCAGCTTCTAGCTGTGGTTGAGTTGTGGATACAACAATTAAAGCCCTGTCAACATTTGCCACTTTAGGCCTCAGCAGCTGAGATTTGCGCTGAATAACGGCTTTGATAACTTTATTCTGTGCATCAAACTCAACAACATCTCCCACTAAACAATCAGTGCCTTGTTTTTGTAGCCGTGTTGGCAGTGTGAGAGGTGTAAGTTCTTCTAAGCTCCCATCAAAGGCTGATACATAGTAAAAATGGCCAAAAATTCTTTTTATTAAGCCATGATTTTCTTTACTTGGCAGCTCCTTTATTAGCTTGTGAAGAATACTTTCCATAAGCTAAAAGTGCTTGCTGAGTGTAGTTTGCTCTGTCTGGCTCTCTGAGAGAGGAGTTAAATGTGCTTCGTTCTGATTATTAAGCAATTGTATTTTAAGAAATTCTTTAAATTTTGCAATTGCTTTCCCTCGATGACTTATAGACTCTTTATCTTTAGCTTCTAGTTCTGCGGCTGTTTGCTCCTCTCTTTCAATCGGAATAAAAATCGGATCAAAGCCAAATCCTTTCTCTCCATTGACTTTCAAGGCAATTGTTCCTTGCCATTTTTCTTCGGTATGCCAAATAACCTCTCCGGTAGGGGAAACCAAAACTAGGCAACAAACAAAAAATGCTTTTCGGTTCTTTATATTTTTTAGTTCTTCAAGTAGTTTGTTTATTCCTTCCCCTTTGCCAAAATATCTGGCAGAGTGAAGACCAGGCCTTCCATTGAGACTTTCCACACACAAACCGGAATCATCAGCAAGTGAAGGGGAATTTGTAATTCTTGCGGCCGTTTGTGCCTTTTGAAGAGCGTTTTCAAAAAAAGAGTTTCCGTCTTCGGAACAATTAAAGTTGTCACTTATATTTTCAAGGACGATTGGAAGACCTTTAAGAGCAAGTTCAAATTCTTTCTTTTTACCATTGTTGGTACTTGCCAAAATAATTTTATTTAAATCCATCATTTGGTTTCGCTCATTTAGTGCTTTGCCTCGTAAATCACAAAGGAATTGCTCGCATCAGCGTTAATCTCAGAGCTTTTAGACTGATTAATTATTTGGGGCGGTTGAAGCCTCATCCGCTTGGTACTTGCGAGAAATTTTCCATTACTTAATTCTTTTTCTGGAATTGTCTTCAATGGGTAGAAGCTTCTATCAGCTGAATCTTGATAATAATCAATTTCAAAACTTTTACCCGAAGGAGTGCTTGCTCGTATTATGAAGCCAGCTTTTCCATTAATTTTAACAAAGCTTTTTTTTAATTTGCTTGTCTCTTCTTT
>JANRMG010000071.1:0-3533 GCA_033761855.1 Candidatus Caenarcanales bacterium | reverse complement strand
CCATTTGCTTTATCTGAGGCTTTATCTGAGGCTTTAGCCGAAGTTTTAGTTGAGGTAGAAGAAGAGGAAAATACAACAGAAAATAAAATACTTAACAACCAAAACATTTTAAATGATTTGCCGATTTACTCTCCTGATGAGCTAGAGCAGATGCGGGTGACTCATAAATTCCCAATTAATGATCCGAAGCTTCACAACCTTTTATATAACTATGATTTAGTTCAACCAACGAGGGATTTCACACTCAAGAGGAAATTAAGAGTTGCAAGCCTTAACGTAAAAAAAGGAGATAAAGTAGACAAATTAAAGCTCTTGTTCGAAGCCGATCCTCTTTTTGAAAAAGTCATGCAAGAGTTTCCTGAGCTTGAGGACGTCCAAGACTACGATTCAGCTATCAAAGTAATAGGGAAAGAAGCTGAATCACAAGGCTTGGACAGGAAAGAAAGAGTAAAAGAATTTAAGAGTCATATTTTAGATTACGCTTCTCAAGAGGCAAGCAAACTATCAGCGATTTTTCCTTTTAAAAAATATCAAAATCGCTCAAGCTTATCCGAAGATGAGTATGCCGCTCTTTATCAATTAATCCAAGAACTTCATCATATTGCCAATTCCGATATTATTACCATTCAGGAAGCTGATTGGGGAATGCCAAGAAGCCAATACAGGCATACAGTCAAAGAGTTTGCTGAGCATTTTGGCTATGGATATGTTTTCGGTGCAGAGTTTATTGAGAATCTGGACGATGGAACGAGATATTCAACAATCAAAGACCTTGATTTGGAGCACTTCAAGGGTCTACAAGGAAATGCAATTGTTTCCAAATGGCCAATTAAAAATATTCAGTTACTCCGTTTTGATGAATCTTTTACCGAAGATCCAAGTATGCAAACTATGGCTCATAGACGTTGCTATGACTGGTGGAAAGATGAGTTACCAAAAGTTGGACCTTTTGAAAAAGTTGTCCACAAAGGAATAAAGCTTGTTTTCGATGAGGATACTATTGTTCCGTCTGTCCGTTTGGGCTCTAGGATGGCAGTTATAGCCGATATTAAAACACCTCAAGGTGAAATAACAATTGCTACAACCCATTTAGAGAACAGAGGTAGCCCAAAATGCCGCAGATTTGAGTTGGCACAATTAACTAATTTTTTGAGAGACAATTATTCTGAAAATCCGCTTGCAATAACCGGCGACATGAACACAACCAATGAAGAAGCTCGCAGACCTTACTTCAGACACGCTATTGCTTGGTATATAAAAAACCAACTTGAGCTCTCCACTTTAATTGCTCAATCAATAACCACTCCCGCACTTTTCATCTTTGATATTCCTTCTCCAGTGCCTATTCCTGCTACTGTCCAAATTTTAAACCAGGCTCGTGAGTGGCGTAATCCCCCTGGATTGGGCTCAGCCGAAAGAAAGCTGTTTAAACGAGTCATCCACAATTTTAGCTTTGAAGACGGAACCGTCTTTGATACCAGGGGGAACTCAACTTTGAATGATGAGAATAGTTCTAAATTTCTCTCTGATTCAAATGAGAGCACACCTTTGGGTTACAGACCAACTTATTGTTTTCAAAGGAACTACAAGCATTTATTTTGTATGAAGCTCGACTGGATCTTTGTAAAGAACAAATTGACTCATTGTTCGCGTAAACACTCATTCAAAGCTGATAATGCTTGGGCTCCACATTATCCAAGAACTTTAATGATTCCAACAACCCTCTCTGGAATTACGGACCATGCCTATATTTCAGCAGATTTGATTATTCCTTCTCAAGCAGAATAATTTTCTAAGCCACCATCAAAAGCTAAAAAACAAAAGAGTGACCTTGCCCCAAATTAACCGACAGATTTAATGCAGGACACGTCAATAGGAATATAAGGAGAAAATCAATGTCCAGGAAAACAGAATACAGCAAGGAATTTAAAGAAGAAGCGATTAGATTGTGCAAAGCAAAAGAAGCCAATAAAGCGGAAATAGCCAGAAAACTAGGATTAAACTATAAAACTATTTGCAATTGGGTTTATGCTTCATCGGCTACACCAACCAAAATGCAGGCATGAGCCTTAACTCAGCCTTACTTTGAGCTGGGATCTTTCAGATTGATGATCGTATGAGTGATAGGACTGCCGATGTTGATAGTATTGGAGTCATAAACGATTTCAGGGACGATAAAGTAGACCAATACGCAATTACAATTGGTTACAAGCTTGCAGAGAAGTACGGAACCAACTGTTCTGTTGGGGACTTTAGGAATACTTTCCGCAAGATAGAGATAAAACTTAAAGCGAGTGAGCCTCCGACTGGGTCTCTTATCGATTAGCAAGTTTGATTTTGGCTTACAGTTAAAGATTTAAGATCTTTGAATCAACGATTGAGGTTTATAACTTCCAATTGTTTGTAGAGGGGGTGTTAGTTCATAATGCCGAGGAAGAAACATTTAAGCGTTTTGAAACTTAAGATCAGTTGAATTAGCCTTATTTATTTTTGAAATACGAAATAACACTATTGTAAATTTGTCTGATTTCACCTCTGATTTCACCATTGAGCGAGTGTAAGTGTGTACTCATGAATTTACTGACTGTATCTGGATATTGACCATATAACCATTGAATATAAGTTTTGCAACCTAAAACGGAGTAGTGTTTTTGCATTTCCGAGTAACCATGAATAAAGAGCCTTAAAAAGAATTCAACAGAAAGAGAGAAATTTGGATCTCCCGAATTTAAGGCTTTAACCATGTTGGTTGGAAAATGTAAATGAGTATCATGGTTATTAGAGTGAAGTCTAAAGTTTACTAAACACTCGTTCAGGCGAGTATTTCCACCGAGCATATTGGCGTAATAAAGCAAAAGCCATTCTCCTTTATAGCGGAAGGTCCTGATGGTTTCTTCGTCCAGCACTTTGAAGAATAAGTCCAACATTTTTGTTTTACGAAACATGTTGGCTGTACACGGAGCGAAAACCCAATCCCTGAGGGTAAAACTAAAAGGAGCAAAATATTCCAAAGGCTTAGTCCAGCTTCCAGAACTGTTATAGCAGTTATTGTGAATCAAAGTTCCTTTACGATCAACAAAACGAATATCGCAAGAAGTTAGCATGCAAAGAGAGGAAAAACGGTGAGTGTATAAATGTCTTTCAACAAAAAATTCATCTAAAGAATCATCTGCATCAGCCAGAACCAAATATTCTCCTTCAACCATTTCATAACCAGAGGCAATGGCCCCAAGCTGACCAAGATTTTTATCATTAAACTTGACTTTTATTTTCATATTTGGATTATTCTTGTGTATCTCTTGAATAACCTCTCTGGAATTGTCTGTTGAACAATCATCAATAATTATGATTTCGTTGTTTTTATGATTTTGTGATTGAATTGAATTTATAAGTATGGGTAAAAACTCGGCATAGTTATAATTTGTAATTAAAAAACTGATCTTTGGCTCAGCTCTCTGAAGAGGAAAACTCGAAGATTTTAAATCCCGCTCTAATCTTTTTAAATAGGCAACTCTTTGGCTGCGCTCTTCTTC
>JANRMG010000070.1:0-19655 GCA_033761855.1 Candidatus Caenarcanales bacterium | reverse complement strand
TTTAAATTCAAATGCAAGACTGTCGTTTATTTTTACTGAATTAATTCTCTCTATAATGGCTGGTTCTTCAGTGAGAAGAAAAATGGAAACGAGTTTCCGCTCTGGTTGACGAGGGACGGATTTTGACAACTTGTTCCCTCTAAAGTTATTAGATTTGACTTTGTTCTTCCAGTTCTGGAGGTTCTGTTGCCTTGTTTCTTTAGTCTGAATGAGCTCCATAATTGTTGATTTTTGGAAATTAAGGAGTCTTGCACAATTTTCTACTTGAATCTCTCTATCAATTGGGTCAGCAATGTTTTGGATCAAATCAATGCACTCTCTTAAAGCATCCGAACGCTGATTTGTGTCCTCGATATTCGTTTGAGAAGCAATGTGTAAAAGCAAATAATTATAAGCATTATTATTTGCACTTTGAGACTGCTGCATTAACTCGTTGAATTGCTCAACCCCACGCTGCAAAAGAAATTCATCAATATCTTTAGCACCCGGAAGGCTAATGGCCTGTAAATCCAGTTTTTGACTAAAATGTAATTCCTGGCAAAGCTGAAGAGCACTTTTTAAAGCCCGCTTACCCGCTTCATCATTGTCAAAGCAGAAAACAATCTTTCGGTTCAGATTCGATTGATAAAGTAAATTGACTTGCTCTTTAGTTAAAGCTGTTCCTAAGCTTCCAACGGCATAATTAATTCCATATTGGTGAGCCTGAATAACGTCGAAATAGCCCTCCAAAAGAAGAACTTGTTTTTCGGATTTGGCAAAAGGACGTGCAAGATTCATACCATACAAATGGCGGCTCTTGATGTAAACGGGGGTTTCGGGCGAATTAAGATATTTAGGCTGAATAGCGGGGTCTAAGGTTCTGGCTCCGAAAGCTACCACCTGAGAATCCAAATCATAAATTGGAATCATTATCCTTCCTCTAAAGCGATCAATAGGCTCAGGTGAGGATTTATCTTCGATAAAAAGTCCCGTCTTTAAAAGAAATTCTTTATCACAAATTTCTGGTAAGTTTTTAAATTTATTTTGCAAATGCAAAAGCAAAGAAGTCTTCTTGCTAAGACTAAAGCCCAATCCAAAAGAGCTGATTGTTTGCTGACTCATTTTCCTTTGTTCAAGTAAATAATCCAAAGCCTCCTTAGCATCAGGATTTTGGATTAAGTTGTTATGAAAAAAATCGGCTGTTGCTTTATTAATTTCTAAAATTAATTTGTTCTCGCGCGGGATCTCAGGCTCAGCCTGTGCTTTAAAAATTTCAATACCCAGTTCTTCCGCCAACTCATGAACTATTTCAGAGAAGTTGCTTTTTTTAAATTCTATTAAAAACTTAAACATGTCTCCGCTTGCCCCGCAAGAGAAGCATTTAAAAATCCCTTTACTTGGGCTTACATGCATAGAGGGAGACTTATCCGCATGAAAAGGGCACAAAGCAACATAACTGTTACCAGCTTTTTTTAAAGTTATGTACCGCGAGACAATCGATAAAATATCGAAGCGGTTTTTTATTTCATTCAATGCCTCTTGAAAAGTGCTTTTGACAGGCATAAACTTTGTACCTAAGGACTTAAATTATATTACAAAATAAAAGGCTCAATAATTAATAAGCAATTACTGAGCCCTTTAAGATATTTATCAAACTTGGAAATTTACTTTAATCTCTTTACTACTTCGGCAGTAATATCTTTGCCACCATAGAATACATCGGTTTTAGAGACAACCAAGATAAGGTTTTGAGCTTTAGCTTCAGCGGCAATAGCCGATAAAATTTTGTTTTCAACTTCGCTACCAAGAGTTTGGACTAATGAATCAAACTTCTTTTTGTCGGCTTCTAATGAGTCTTTAGCTTCTTTTCTTTTCTGGAGTTTTTGAGCTTCGCTTAAGGCTTTGTCTTTTAAAGCGTCTTCCAGACTTTTATTCAAATCGTTGAATTTGCTTTGAATTCTTTCTCTTTCAGCTAAGATTTTTTTCTGTGCATCTTGAGATGCGGTGTATTGATCTAGGATTTTTGCTTTATCAATTACTCCAATATCTCCAGCCGCTTTTGCGCTTGTGCCAGCGAAGAAGATAGAAACTAGAGCCAAAGATAAAACTAAAGATTTTATATTTTTGAGAATTGTTGTTAAACCCTTAAACATTTTTGTGAACATTTTTGTACCTTTCAGTGTGATTTTGTGATTAGTGAAACATTTTAAAGCATAAAACTAGAGCTGAGAACCAACGTTAACATGGATTCTCCCTTTGTCAAAGCCAAAACTCTTTCCAACTAAAGGTATACCATAGTCGAATCTGATTGGCCCCATCAAAGGAATATTGATTTCTAAACCTGCACCAATACTAGCGGCAAAGCCTCTTCTTCCATATAAACGGTTGAGCCTGCTTTGACCTCCAACTAAGCCAACGTCGTTAAACAGAATCATCTTCACGTCTTTAATTGGACCTTTTGGAATTGAGAAGGGGACAGAGAATTCAGCAGTATTGGTAAGCATGGTTGTTCCAATACCAGCGTCTCTAAATTGTCTGTAACCTCTCATACCGTATGGGCCACCCATTTTTAGGTTTCTAAAACCAGCTGGGTTACCAAAAAGACCCTCTGCGTGAGAGGCGTTTTTAAAGTACCAACCATCTTCAGTTAAGCGCTGATAACGACGAACATCGATACCAGCAGAAAGATAAGAACCTGCTCCACCAAGTCCTAAAGATGGTCCTCCAAAGAAGGTATTTCTCCAACCAGAACCTGTTTCATCAAATTTTCTGAAGATCAAACTCGGGGTTAAGTCCAAATAAATACCATCTTTAGTTTGCTTATCTCTTAATCTTTCGGCTTCAGCGGTCGCAGCATCTGAAGAAAGTCCTTCTTTTGTAATAAGCGATGAGACTAAGGTATCTCTAGCACCTCTACCAAAGCGGGTTACAGTGTTATCGCTCAGAGAAAGACCATTCTGAAGAGACCACTGCCCTTTGCCTTCCTTATTAAATCTCTCTAATGGAGTAGAGACGGTTAAGCCTGCCCTTAAAGTTCTCTGGAAGGCTGAATCGACAATGAAACTCCCAAATTGTTGAGCACTAACGTTAGACGACATAGCAACGTTAGAATCACCAACAAAGGGATCTGTCCAATTCAATGTAAAACGGTAGTCTCCTCTTCTAACAAATCTCCCGTCCGTATCACCGTCCAAAGCACTTAAAAGACCAGTTCCCGCTTGTCCTGAAAAACTTAGGTTTTCACCCTGTCCTCTAAAGTTTGGCTCTGTAAAACTTAAAGTTCCAAAGAAACCATTTAAAGTGCCAACACCGGTTCCAATACTTAAAGCCTTTGTTCTTTGTTCTTCAAGTTTAAAAGAGACAATGTGTTTAAAAGGATCATTTGGTGAAGGTTTGATTTCTCTCTTTACATCTTTAAAGAAACCTGACTTTTGCAAGTTTTCCATAAATTTAATTACATTTTCTTCATTGTATGCCTGTCCAGGTTTAATGGCAGCTGGAAGAATTTTATTAAGGTAACTACTTTTTGTTCTTGAATTACCTTCGAACTCTATATCTTCTATTTTTCCTTCATCAATACTAACGGTTAAAAAGCCATCTGGATCGAAGTGAAGCTCAGTAACAGCTGCTAATAAATAACCTTTATCGTGATAGACTTTTTCGATTTTTTCTACTGCTTTTCTGATTTGGCTGGTACTACGAGGCATACCAATGACAGGACTTAGAAACTGTTCTACTTCGGATTTATCGACGAGTTCATTACCTTTGATAATTAAACCAGTAATTGGTTTGTTTTCTACAACTTGAATTCGTAGTACTACTCCTTCGTTTCCATTAGGCACGGGAACAGCCAACAGCTTGTCTTTATCGAAGTAGCCTAAATTATTTAAATTTTGTAAATCGTAAGCAATTTTGCGGCGGCTAAACTTAGTTCCAACCTTGGTCCGCATGCTATCTAAAATAACGTCGGTGGGTACAAGTTGATTACCAACAACTTGGATTTGCTTGATGGTAACTGCGCGGTCAAAGTTACCAAAAGATTCATTTGGATCACTTAAATCGGATTCATCTAAATCTCCCTGACTTGGCCCAGCTACAATTTGTGAAGAGGGCTTAGATAATTCTTCTAATGGATTTTCATCCTTAGTTAAAGTTGTATTTTGGGCTCTGGAAGAGGATGTACCCGGAGAAACTGTAGTTGTATTATTTTTAGACCAAGGAAGCTTTGCATTTACCGGCAAATCACCGAGTAAATTGATAAAAAGCAAGAGAAACAAGAAAAATGAAGAAAAAGAAATTCTTTGTTTCTGGCTTTGTTTTTGAGACATATCGAATAACCGGGTAAATATTGGAAATAAAATGAGTAATGAAATACAGAATTTAAGCTCCGAAGAAAAGAGGTTAAATTCTAAACTAGATAATCATACCGGAGATAGTTCGAAAACTCCAAAAATGACTATATTAATACAAGCAAAATTTCAGAAAATCATTCCCAAGAGTAACTCTCTGACTCGTAGAGTTATAAGTAAAAATCAATCAACAAATACTTATTGGTTACTTATCCATTAAATTTTTAAAAGATTGTAAAATTTATGGCTGGTTCTGGTTTTAACAATTAAATTTAAAAATCCAGAAACTGAAATTTCACTTAGGTAAATAAAATAATGAAAAAACTTTTCACTTGCTCTTTTCTCATATCTTTTCTCGTTAGTGGTTTAGCTTCAATCTCTGCTGAACAAGCGAAGGAAGATTTTTCTAGCCTCCCACCAGCTGAAGCTGCAAAAAAAATAATTGAAAGCAACGACTTAGACAAAGACGGTAAGCTCTCCAAGAAAGAAGTTAACAAGAGTTTTAGACTAAGACGCTTTAAAACAGTAGACACAAATAAAGACGGTTTACTTGATGAAGCTGAGTTAGAAACCTCTTATAGCAATGCTGCTAAGTATACTCAACAAGCTTCTAATCAAAGCTCAGGAAAATAATTTTTAAAACAAATTAAGTAAAAAAAGTCAGCTCAGGAATCTTGAGCTGACTTTTTTGTTGGAGATTTTTTCTTCTCTTTCTCCTTTAGAAGCGGACTTATCATGCTAAGCTACTATAAAATTTTCACTGCTAAAATTCTTGCAAAAAAACTTATAAAAAGATTTTAATTAAAAGTTAAACCGGCTTTTTTCATTCTCTGAAAAGCCTCTTCAATCCTGGATTTATCGGCGCTCAAAGCAATTCTAAAGAAACCTTCACCATATTCACCATAACCAATTCCCGGAGGAACCACTATTCCAGCTTTGTCGAGCATATCAGCAGCAAAATCCAAAGAGGATTTGTATCTTGGAGGAATTGGAGCCCAGATATAAAGTGTGCCGCGAGCAGGAATTTTTATTTGCCAACCTAAAGACTTAAGTCCTTCTTCGGCTGCTAAGGCTCTTTCTTTGTATAGATTTTTTAGATTTTCCAAATGAGTCTGATCTCCAGACATAGCCGTAATTGCTGCTCTTTGAATGGCTTTGAAAACACCTGAATCAATATTGGTTTTCACGGTAGAAAGCGCTTTAATAGCGTCTGGATTACCAACCGCAAAACCAACCCGCCATCCGGTCATGTTGTAACCTTTGCTAAGCGAGAAGAATTCAATAGCAATATCTTTTGCTCCTTTGACTTCGAAGATGCTGAGAGGATTGCTTCCATCAAAAGCATTTTCGGAGTAAGCATTATCGTGGCAAATTAAGATCTCATATTTTTTTCCGAAGGCAATTACTTTTTCGAAGAACTCTTTGGTTGCAAAGGCTCCGGTTGGGTTGTTTGGGTAATTTAAAAACATTATCTTGGCTTTTTTGGCAACGTCTTCGGGAATCAAATCCAAATCAACCAAGAAGTTATTGTCTTCTTTAAGAGGCATTAGATGGGGGATTCCACCACAAAGTAAAGTAGAGGTTTTATAAACCGGATAACCTGGACTTGGAACGAGAGCATAATCACCTTCATCAACGGTTGCCAAAAACATATTGTGAATGGCTTCCTTCATTCCAATTGTGCCAATACACTCGGTGTCATAGTTAAATTCTGGAAGATTGAAACGTTTACTAAACCACTTAACGGCTGCCTTGCGGAATTCAGCTGTTCCAGCGTAAGGAGGATAATTGTGAGTAGAAGGATCGTCAATTGCTTTATGCATTGAATCGACGATGTGCTTTGGGGTTGGTTGATCGGGGTCACCAACTCCAAGGTTTACAATATCTACGCCTCTTTCAACGGCGGCTTGTCTCTTTTTATCAATTTCTGCGAATAAATATGGAGGAATATTATCTAGTCTTTTGGCAGCGAATTTATTCTTCGATTTTGTTGCGGTCATTTTTCTATAATTAAGTGTCGAGAAATCTTGGATAATGCTAGCAGATTTACTGAGAGAAGGATTCTATAAATTATGTATAATTTGCACAATAGATATAGTCTTAATTCAATTTGAAAATGAAAATTCCTGTTCTTGTATCGTCAGTAATTGTGTTAGTTATACTTTGGTGTTTTTTTTCTTCGAGCTTTTATCCAAACACGATAATAATTTCTCCTGGTGAAACTAAGAAAATTGGCCGTCTAGGAGTAACATTTAAGGAAGCCAAAGTAGAAGATGTTTATGACGGTATTCGCAAAGTCACCATTTCTTATCAGCTCCACAACACGCGTAAGCGGCGTAAAAGCATAGCCTTTCTTTGGAGCCGCAGTAATTATGCACTCAAAGTAAGACCTAGACTTAGTTTTATAAAAGATGAAAATGGTAAAAAGTTCTACCCAGAAAAAATAAACATACTTAACTTTGATGGTCCTTTAAAGTGGTTTTACATATACCGAGATAAAACCAAAGAAGCTACTGCTGAGTTTGTACTCCCTCCAGAAGCTGGCAAGAATCTACGTTATTTTTATAATTTAAACAAACCAGCCTTCACGCGCATCATCTTTGTGGTTCCTTAAATCTAGACAAAACATGTAAATGTTATTAAGAAGCTGTCTGAAAATAAAATTTAGGCCAAACGGTTTAACATAATTTTGGTCATAGCAAGAAAAATCCAGGCTTCAGAAACTGTCTGAGAAATGATTAAGGGGAAAGTCTATTGAGCATAATTTAGGACATTGCAAGAAAGATTCTTGACTTTTGGAACCACTTCTCAAAATTAAGATTATAAAAAATCCGACTTTTTCAGAGTTTCCTTGGAGAATTCTAATCAACATCAACAAATAGGCACTAATTGAGATCTAAACTTAATGACTGAGCGTAGTTATGTCATGACAAACTCTCCAGCTATTTGTATCGACATTTATAAAAGTATTCAACATGAGATTCCAGTAAATACTCAAATAATAAAGCTTGGATTTTATCTTTTGCAGAGTGACGATAGTATCTCTCAAACTTTTTCTCTTCGCCAACTAAATGATACAAAGGAACTGATAGTAACAACTAAAGTCTTGGGTTCTTTTTTATCTATCGTATCTTTCAACATATCTGTCAAATTAACTATAGGTAAGTAAAATAAAGGTGGAAACTTGTAAAAATTTTTTGTGTCAAGGCAGTTTACTCTATCTGCAAGTACTAGGAATTTGCCACTAGCACATTAATTTCTTCAAGAATCTTCTGGTGGACTTCTTCGATAGTCAATTCTTCGGTATTAATTACTCTAAATTTCCTTATTTCTTTTTGGGCCAGCTCCAAAAAACCCTCTCTAACTTTGCGTTGGAAGTCTAGACCTTCTGCTTCCAATTTATCGTGCGAACCATTGTATTTTAATGAGGCTCTCTTTAAGCCAATTTCGGGTGAAACATCCAGAATAATCGTTAAATCTGGCTTTATGTTTTGAGTTGCCAAATTATTCAAGTTACTAATTAGCTCTTTATCTAATCCCCGAGCATAGCCTTGATAAGCAACAGTTGAATCAATAAAGCGGTCACAAATTACAATTTTCCCATCTTTTAGAGCTGGCTTTACAACCTCATTCACGTGCTGCGCACGGTCAGCCATATACATAAACAATTCTGCAATTGGATGAAGATTAACACTGGTATCTTCAAGAAGTAACTTTCTAATCTTTATTCCAAGCGAGGTTCCACCCGGGTTTTTAGTTAGAATCCAATTGTTTTTATTGGTGTTTTTGTTAGCTAAGGCTGCGAGTTTTTCAACCTGTGTTGATTTGCCGCTTCCATCAGGCCCTTCAATAGTTATGAACAAGCCCATTTATTAGTCCTTGTTACGTTCTCTTTTGAAGAAAGAGGTTTTTGGCTTACCAGTATTTGTGTTACGGCTAATGCTCTTATTGTAATTCTTTGTAAAGTTTGTATCGTTAGCCAATTCTTTGGATTCAACGAGTTGAACAATAACTTTTGGTGGAAGATTTGTTTGTATTTTTTTTACTGATTCAAAATTATTGGTATCAAGAATTAGAAAACGTCCATCGGGTTCGCTGCCGATTAGGAGCTGGTTTTCTCTTACCATATTTAAAAGCCCTGGATATTTCAAGCTGTCGTTGACTTCTCTGACTTCGTGGGTAAAGTTAGTAGCGTTAATCACATAGAGTTTTTTACCTGTACCATCTAAAGCATAAAGTTTGTTCTGTAATGGTGCCGCTAACATTGTATTAATTGCTGCATCATCAAAACTCAAAGTCTTAACCGAGCTCATGGTTTGAGTGTTAAGTATAGAAATGGTTTTGGCGCCTCTGTTCAAAACATAAATCTGTTCGTTATTTGCCCAGCTAACTTCGGTTGGACCCTCTTCAACATCGATTTCGCCTATACGAGAAAAACCAGAACCAACGTTGGACAAATAAACTTTGTTAAGTCCCGCTGAGGTAATAGCAAGAGCCCCACCATCTGGACTTACAGAAATATGAGAAGGTCTTTCACCAACTATGAAAGAAGCTACTTTCTTCATTGAATCACGGGAAAGTACTTCTACTCGATTTTTTAGAGTAACAACAACAAATACGTAATCCTTGTTACAAGCTATTGAACCTAAGCCAAGTTTTTTGTTGTGATTAGCGATTTCAAGCGGTTCTTTGGCTATGTTGTATTTTTCGGGTTGCTTTTTGGGTTTATGGATTCTTTCAAAAGTCTTTTGGATTGCTGATTTTTTGTCTTCAACACTAGGTTTGATGAACAGCTCAACCTCTTGCGAAGCAAAACTGTCGGTTGGATCTTCTATTTTGACTCTGTTAATGCTTTTATCTTCAGGGGCGAAATCAAGAATCTGGTCAGAACCGAAATCAGTTAAATAAATATGTCCTCCGCAGGAAGCCGCTCCCCAAGGCATCATTCCAGCAGATACTTGTCCGGTTTCGGAAATGGTGTCAATATCGAGTTTGATCAAATAACCCGAAGAGCTTAAATAATATAAATCTTGTTTCTTTCCAGAGGTCTCCGTCAGCTTAGAGTCATTTGAAACTTTAGTTTCAGATTCAGGCTTAATCGCTTTAGCAGCTGTTTTTCCAATTTCTTTGGATGTTTGTGTAAGGGCTTCTGTCTTGTTTTCTTCAGCAGCTAAAGAAGAAAAAGGTTGGACTGTTATTGAAAGACTTAAAAAAGTTATAAATAACCTTTTTAATAAATTTTGCTTTTTCATAAATAATTTCCTGACCTTAATTTTTAACTTTAGGATTAACCTTAATGTTGTCCTTTAATTCGGACCAGAAACGAAGGGAACCAACGAGTAAAGCGCTTCCAATCGCAATTCTCACCAATCCTCTTCCAAATGAATTTAAAGGACTAATATCGCTAGCTAATAGTATACCTAATCCGATCATCAAACCAATAACAATAAAGCCTCTTATTCCTAAAACCTTTGCCCAGCCGATGAACCAATGAATTAATTTATCTTCAAGTTCTTTAATGGCGTCAATGGATCTTTGTGCTGTTTTTTGGAGGACAAATTTTCCTTTGCCAAAACCGATGGCAAGAGCCAATAGAACGCTCCCGATCATGATGGCACCAACAACGTTGGCTGCTTCGGCCATAAGTAAGAAAGAACCGCTCCAAATTAAGCGTAAGCCACCAAGTGTCCATAAAGTGGCTAAAATAACGAGAGTTACAACCTGAGATTTATGCAAGATTTAAATCCTTGTAAAACTATGCTGCTTTGATGTTAGCAGAAAGAAAAGCCTTAGAGCTTGTGTGGAAATTGCTTTTCTGAGGGTATTTGCTGTTTAGTACCGCCGCCTTGACAGGAGGCGCCAATTGATTAAGTGAATTCCCCCTGTTAAGGGGGTTAGGGGGTATTTTTACCTCATTTATTGAGTTTTAACACAGCCTCTAAGATACGGGTGGTGTTATCTGTCCAGAAATTCCTGGAGAAACTTCTTGGGGAATGGAAATTGAAGGTGGGGGTGAACTTGGAGTTGAAGCTTGCCTAAATGGATTAGAAAGCGCAAAATCAGGCTTTAACTTACTCAAATACTGACCTGGATTTTGACTGAATTTTCCCACCACCACTGAAGCTTCCCTTAAAATAGGCTGTCCAATATTTTGGACAGGTTTTAATGCAGATTTTGTTTTATCTCGCACCACATTTCTAAACTGAGTGGATCTACTGAAAATTTCTTGTGACTCTGTTGACATTGATTTATCTTCCTAAAGTTTTACTTATGAAAATAAAAGTTTTGGAAGGACTTAGTTTTACAAAAGCTTAAAACTAATTAATCTCACAGGCTGTGTGGAACTATTGTTCTTTAGACTTCGTTTTGTATGAGCTCCTTGTGTCATACCTCACCCCTTCCGCAGCAAAGCTGCTCCCTCCCCTCTCCTAAATTAGGAGAGGGGTCTGGGGAAAGGTTCTCAAAAGAATTTATCTAGTACTTTCTACACCTCTTCCATTAATTTCCACACAAGTCTTAGGATTTTTGTTTTTTATTTAGGCTATTGGTGGTGCAATGGTCGCTGCATTTTGCGTTAGCCTAAAAATGGCGTTCACATTGCCTTTATCTGGCTGGTAGTGGGAAACATCAATAGTTTTTCTTCCACTTTCGTTAGCTGCGTAAAATTGTTGTCCATCAGAAATTCCAATATGTCCATCTACTCTAGATATCCCAACATCACCTGACTTTGGTGTATAGTTATTCACACTAATCTCTTGCCATTTTCCATTGGCTCTCATATTTGCAATAGCTGTAGGAACATAGGGATCAATACCCATAGAATCTCCTGTGGCTCTTTTTAAAATCTCTGCAACTGTATAACCACAGTTTGCTTCGCCGGGGTTAATTGCTTCTCCAGAAGATTTCATTTGGTGAATTACATTGCCTACAGCAGAGATTCCACCACCCACCGAAGAAGAGTTGGCTGCCGTTGTAAATGACGCTAAATTACTCTTCTCAGTCGAACCAAAACTATCTGAAGAACCAGGTTGGACTGGAGGTAGAGATGCTGCTTTCTTAGCTATTTGCTCCATATCAGCATTACTTACCTCTACTGATAGAGGCTTAGTAGAGGGTGTTTGAGATGTTGGCGTTTGTGCTATTGTTTGAGTCATTTTATTCTCCTCTATGCTACTCCAACAGTTGACCTAGTACTTGCGTGAAGAGCACTTTCATTTTTACCCACAACCTCAAACCCCATTTGCTCAAGAAGTTGAGGTTCATTTAGGGCAGTTGCTTCAAAATTCCAAGCAGAACCTTTTCCAGCTCTTGCTGAATCCAAGGACTTAGCAATATCTCCTCCTTGTTGTCCATCACCATTAATGTCTCCAAGTTTATCGGCTTTATTCAAAATAGAGTCGGCTTGCTGTCCTGCTACATTTTCATAACAGCGACCACTAGTACCCCCCCCTGCTTCGGCGGCTTGTTTTATAAATTGATCTTTGCTTTGGTCTTTTAGAGCCACTGCAACACCAACGTTGTTTAGCTCAATTGGTTTTGCTCCAGTTCGATCATTTTCCATCCATTGTCCATTCTGATGGTAGAGAGCAAAAATGTGCCCGTGTTCGCTTCCAGAGCCTTTACTGGTTCCAATATAAACTCTATTAGTGTCTAAATTTTGCAGCGAAGCATTAGCCCCAACAGACCCTACACTCGGACCGACGACCATTTTATTTCTCCCTTAAATTACCCTAAACGAATCTTCTATAAATTAAGCAGTTGCAGTTCTGCTATTGAAAAGACTACCATCTACAACTCTTATTTCAATTTTAGAAGCACCATTACTTGGTGTTTGTGGCTGACTAGATCTACTGCTTTGAGGAGCAGGTTGTTGAGCACCAGAATTAAATGAAATTGAGAATCCATTAAATCCATTGTTAGTTGTTGCAGTAGGTGAAGTCTGACTTCCACTATTGAACGAAACAGTGTCAGTTTGCGGTCTGTTTGATGCTGCTGTTGGTTCAAATTTAGCTGTGACAGTTTCTTTATCACCATTACGAGATTCTCTAGTACTTTGCAGTTCACCTTTTGTTCCAGTTTCTCTAACAGCATTAGCTAGTGCCATAACTCTTTTTCCAAAACCTTCATTGAAAGCTGGTTCAACTTTTCCGGTTCCGGTTCGAATGTCGACCGTAGTAGTTCCTGTCATAATTTATATCCCCCTTTACACAAAGCTTCGAGTGAAGTTTTGTCTTGTAATACAACAATATAACTTTTAGGTTAAGCCTTGTCTTAGATAGGGATTTCTCTAAATTAAGAACCAAACAAATTTTGGTTAAGAAGTATGATTTTTTTAGTTGTTTCACGTCATCCTGAACTTGTCTCAGGATCTGTAATCCCCCACACCCACCATGAAAAGCTAAAGATAAAAAGTGTTGCGCCCCCTTTAATAAAGGGGGCCGAGAATCCATCTTTAAATTTATGGACTAATTATGTTCGAGGGGGGATTATTTCCCAACTATAACAATATGAAAAAATTAAAGAGAAGCCAAAATCGGGGGATAGTATTTTCTCTTTGTACTTTTTAAAGAAACTTTTTGAGATTAATTAACCGAAAAATTTATTATTTTTAATTTAGTATCAAAATATCCAAGGATTTTTGTTTGAAGAGTTAAGCAAATAATATTTTTACTTTTAATAGCTTTTTATAAATTTGTTTTTTAGAAAGGATTTTGATATGGGACAATTTGTTGATGGCGCTTTGGGTGCAGCTCAAATTTATGCGGGAGTTAAAATTGGAGATCCAAGGACTATTTTAACGGGCTCTGAAAGAGTTGCTCGTGCAACTGTGGGAAACGGTGTAGTAGATAAATTTAAGCAAACAATTCAGCCCGTGAGAGATATGTATGATACTGTTGGGCTATTGCATGGACAGTTTAATAGCAGACCTTTTGAAGGCACTCTTCAACCAACCTAAAACTACTAACTAACAACTACCCAATAGGACGAATAGTAACTAAATTAATACGGCCACGAGGATCAATGGCGTCTACAACTGCTATTACTTCTTGGCCTAGTTCAAAATCGTTGGGGTTAACGCCCGATGGATGATTTTCAACAGCGACTGGAGCTTGTTGCTCTTCGTGCTGATGATGTCTGTCATCGCGGTTGTCTCTGTTGTTATAGCGGCCACCGCCATGTCTGTCGTTGCGTCCGCCTCTTCCACCGTAGCGTCTGTCTCCACCGCCACCATTGCCAAGTTTGAGCAAACCAACTTTGCCTGGTCCAATTTCAACAAAAATTCCAATTGGCATCTTGCGGATGATGACCCCGGGATATTCTTCGCCGGGAATTATTTTCATGGTTATGGCTCCAAGGCTTGCCATAGCTCTTTCGGCGGTTTCTTGTGTTCCCACAATCACCACTGTACCGTCATCCGAAATATCAATCTTTTCAACGCCAGATTCTTCGATTAGCTTTTTAATATTCTTTCCGCCTGGACCAATGATTCCACCGATTGAATCAACATCCACTTGCATTGTAAGCAGTCTTGGTGCATACTTCGAAAGCTCTTGTCTTGGCTGATCGAGAGTCTCAAGCATTTTAGACAAAATGTGTTGTCTGCCAACTAAAGCTTGATCCAAAGCGACTTTTAAGACCGGCAAACCGATTCCCTGCGGAAGCTTGAGGTCTAGCTGTATGGCTGTGACTCCGTCTTGGCTACCGGTAACCTTAAAGTCCATATCGCCCAAGAAATCCTCAACCCCTTGAATGTCGCTTAGAATAGCACATTTACCTTCGTCTAAAATTAAGCCCATGGCTATTCCAGCCACTGGATGCTTTAGAGGAACTCCTGCGTCCATTAAGGCTAAAGTGCTTCCACAAGTTGAAGCCATACTGGTTGAACCGTTAGAGCTCAACACATCAGAGACAACGCGGATAACGTAAGGAAATTCCTGTTTAGAAGGGAGGGCAGGAATAATTGCTCTTTCAGCCAAAGCTCCGTGTCCAATTTCGCGTCTTCCCGGCCCGCGAGAGGCTTTGGCTTCACCGACAGAAAAGCCTGGAAAATTATAGTTGTGAAAATAAGTCTGCTCTTTTTCGGGCCAAATGCCGTCCATGGGCTTGGCATCAAAGCCAGAACCCAAAGTTACAGCCGAGAGCACCTGTGTAGAGCCACGAGTAAAAATAGCACTTCCGTGAGCACGGGGAAGAAAGCCAGCTTCAGACCAAATTGGTCTGATTTCGTTACATTTGCGGCCGTCAATTCTTTCGCCTTTTTCCATAATTTGCTTACGCATAAGCTTCTTCTCAAGCTTCTTAACATAAGCGCCAGCTAAACCAGCTTTTTCCTTTAACGGATCCTCGTCGCTGAGAGCCTCAAAATGTTCTTTAACTGCTTTGTAAGCCTGATCCGAAATGGCTTCTCTGACTTGTTTGTCTGTAAGTTTAGCTTCAACGGCTTCGGTTAATTTATCTTTGGCTATTTGGGAAATTACTCCCATTAAAGCTTCATCGTCGGATGGAGTGGTGAATTCGCGCTTTTGAACGCCCAAAAGGTTAACCAGCTCTTTTTGAGAAGCGACTTGCATTTTAATGTAGTCGTGAGCAAAGGCTATTCCGGCCAGAATTACTTCTTCTTTAACAAAGGTGGCTCCAGCTTCAATCATCAGGATTGCTTTTTCGGTACCGGCCACTACTAAATCAAGTGGGCTGTTTTCAATTTCTTCGTAGGTCGGGTTAATAATAAATTGTCCCAGTGCCTTGTTTAAAGCAACTCTTACCCCACCAATTGGCCCCTGAAAAGGCAAACCGGCTAGTTCAATAGCGGCTGATGCACCAAAGATGGCTAAAACATCGGGCGGGTTTACAACATCAGAGCTTAAAACTGTAGCTACGATTTGAACATCGTTATAATATCCATCTGGAAACAATGGTCTAATGGGTCTATCAATCAAGCGACTCGATAAAATTGCTTTATCGTTAGCTTTTCCTTCGCGGCGGTTATAAGAACCGGGGATTCGTCCAACAGCATAAAGTCTTTCTTCAAAATCAACAGTCAAAGGAAAGAAGTCTACATTCTGCTTTGGCTCTTTTGATTCGCAGCAAGTTACAAGGATTATTGTATCTTCATACTTAACTAAAACCGACCCTTTGGCCTCTCCCGCTACTCTTCCTACTTCTAAAGTTATCTTTTTCTCGGGAGTAAGGCAGCATTCAACAGCCTTGACAGAACGATTTATAACATCTTGGGATAAATGCACTAAAACTAACCTCTAATTCCCAATTCTTTAATTAAAGAACTGTATGCTTGTGGATTTTTTTTCATTAAGTATGCAAGTAATTTTTTGCGCTTGGATACGAGTTGTTGCAAGCCTCTAAGAGCTGAAAAATCTTTTTTGTTTTTGGATAAATGGTCCGCAATTTCTTTTATTCTAGCGGTAAAAATGGATACTTGGACTTCTGGTGAGCCTGAATCAGCGGTATTTTTCTGCTGTTTTTCTACGATTTCTCTCTTTTTCTCTTTATTAATCATTTCGGATTTATCGGATATTAATTACTAACCACACAATTCTAACAGCTTGGGCTTTTTAAATAAAGTTCAAAATATATTACAAATTGAGAATAATATAAATCGAAAAAACATTTACGGGTTTTCTTCACTATTACTGATATGTTTATTTTTTATAGAATTGAGAAAATTTGCTAATTCAAATGGCTTCATACCACCATATTCATTATATTCAAGATAATTATCACATCCATAAAGATTATAAAAACCATCACATGAGGTAGGTGGAGCAATTAAAGTAAAACCGCAGTGAACTCCATTACCATTTCTACCTAATATCAAAAAAGCATCAAAGTCATTAATTTCTTCCCATTTATAAAATTTTCTTTTTCCCAAAGCAGGTGAGTTCATTCCACCTGATGAAATAAATATCCCTTGCTTATCAATTTCAATAAATTCATTTTTTCCTGAATTGATAAAAAAGATTGCTAGACCAATCAAAATAAAACCTACAAACATCGAATATAAATTGCCATAAATTGAAAAAAAGAAATTAAAATCCCAACTAAGATAAACAAAGAAGACATTAAATTTGTAAAAAAAGTATTTGCTTTCAAAACTTTTTTATTGTCCATAAAACTTTTACAAATTTATCTTTAAGTAATTAAAGAATACCCAAAACTTTAATTAACCCTTTCAATTAACTTGAGTCTTCACATTCCCGGTAGCTTTAACTTTTTTACTTGCAATTTGGTATTGAATAACATTGGCCCTAATTGTTGTGCCTTTTTGTACAGCCACGGGGGAACCGGTAAAAGTTGCCATTGAAACTTTGCCTGTTCCATCCACAGCAAAATCTGCGCGGCTTGAAGTACAAGTGGTACCACCACTTTGAACCCAAGAGCCATTGGAAAGAATATACTTTGAGACCCTGCCTCCGTTTTGGATAAAAGATAAAACACCACCCTGAATGAGAGTATCGCCCGAAACAGGAGAGCGAGCAACACCGTAAAAGATCATGTCGTCTAGTGATTCTTGGATTACGACTCTAGAAGCATTAACAAGGTTAGAGCCATTAGCGTTAAGCCAGAGTTGAACATTGCCCGTTCCCTCTATCGGTTTGCCTTTAACTACAACAAATTTATTTGCTTTAAGTTTCATGGGGCTGTTAGCCATGGTTACAACCGCGTTGCCGGTTAAAGTATTTATGTTGGTGTTTTTGTTCATTTCGGCATTGGCAGCGCTTATTTTTACTTTTTCGTTTTCGTTTTCATCGTATATAAAAATTTCTACATCCTTGCCCTGGACGACAGTAAGGTCGGCGTTACTTGTGCTGGATTTAGCTTTGATTTTCCAGCTTCTTTTGGTTAATTTGTCTATTTCGGCAACCTCAATAGAAGCAGCTTCGGGGGTTGTTGGTTTTTCTTCAATGGTTTCTTCAAAATCGTTAATCAATTTTGCCGAGTTTATATAACTTGCACCCAAAACAAGAAAAATTGGGACAAAAACAAAGAGAGCAACAATTATTTTTGATTTATTGGACAACCTATTTAGCGATGATTAGTAATTGATAAAAAACTTGTAGAATTGAATAACTAATAAAATAACACTTTCTTTAATGTAATTACATTAACAGATTAACAAATCAATCATGCCACTTTAAATAATATTAAAAGATTTTATGAATATTCCCGCAGAAAATAATCCTCAAGACCGAAAATACCCCGAGAAACAGCATAAAGAGAATTATCAACTCACTATGCCTCAGTCGATTGAATCGGAGCAAGCATTGTTGGGCGCCATTTTAACCGACAGCGAGAGACTGGGCGAGGTCTTAGAGATTTTTGGAACAAGAGATAAATTGTTCTACGATCGTGGACACCAAAAGATTTTTGATACCTGCATTGATCTTTTTAGAGAGAACAAACCAATAGACATTATTACAATCCTCGATCGCCTGAATGTGACAGGCGAAATAGAAGAAATTGGTGGCAATGATTATATTGTGGATCTTGCGGAAGGTTCGTCGGTTGGGACAAATATAAATTTTTACGCAAAAATTATTAAAGAAAAAGCCGTTCTTCGCCAATTAATTCGCTCTGGCAACAAAATTGCCGAAACTGCCTACACTGCTATCGACTTGGACAGAGCAATCGATGAGGCGCAACAGGCTGTTTTTAATATTTCCTCGGAACGGGACACTCAAACCCTCACCAGAATCGACGAGATAACCACTCCAGTTTGGAAGGAAATCGAAGAAAGAGCCGAAAACCCGGGTTCTCTTTTGGGTGTTCCCTCTGGCTTTAACGATTTAGACTCTATGACGGCCGGTCTACAAAAATCCGACTTGGTAATTGTAGCTGCCAGACCAAGTATGGGCAAGACCGCTTTTTGTTTAAACATTGCTGAAAACGTTGGAATCAAGGCCAAATGCCCGGTTGCTATTTTCAGCTTAGAAATGTCTAAATCGCAGCTTGTAACGCGTATGATTTGCAGCCTGAGCGGGGTAGATGCTCAACGCTTGCGGACGGGGAATTTGCGCGACGAGGACTGGAGCAAGATTAGCGATGCAATTGCCGAGCTCTCAGACGCGCAGATTTACATTGATGATACGCCTGTTTTAACTGTGGTCGATGCTCGCACAAAGGCTCGCAAACATAAAACCGAAAAAAAGGATTTAGGTTTAATCGTAATTGATTACATTCAGCTGATGCAAGGAATGAAATCAGACAATCGAGTTCAAGAAATCTCTGAGATTTCGCGCGGATTAAAAACTCTTGCGCGTGAACTCCACGTTCCCATTATTGCTCTCAGTCAGCTATCACGAAGTGTAGAAGCCAGGCAAAACAAAAGACCCATGCTTTCAGACCTTCGTGAATCGGGAGCGATTGAGCAAGATGCCGATATGGTTATGTTCTTGTACCGCCACGAGTATTACGAGCCCGAAGACACGGAGCACCGTGGCGAGTGCGAAGTGATTGTTGCCAAACAAAGAAACGGTCCGGTTGGAACTATCAAATTAATGTTCCATGGAGCTACTACAAGATTTAAGAATTTGGAATTTAGCCGGGTTTAGGTAACTAAATTAAGTGTCTTCAAATCCTCACTAGGCTTCTGTGCTCCTAAAAATGGTGAGTGTATAGTTCCATCATTACCAACTGAAACATAGCCAATTATTTTTCTCACTCCATTTATTTCCGCGGTTATAGGTGCTCCGGAAGCACCTTCTGCAAGAAGTCCATTAGGATTTTCAAATTGCATAATTCCCTCCTGGCTGATTCCCGCAAATTTGAGATTTTGATCACCTATTGGCTTACCGTTAGGATTTGGATTTTCAACTCTGACTGTGTCCATATCAAAATTTTCAAATTTCTCGCCAGGCTTTACAATATCGAATTGTTCTACTTTTGTTTGAAAGGGTTTATCCAGTTTAATTTTGGCAGTATCTGAAAGAACGCCTTGAGCATTTGTGAGGTTTGGATCCCCGTTAAATGTTGCGGTTCCAGTGTTTTCTTCAAGTACTTTTCCAGTGGTGTGATCAACAACTTGAACAGTAACTTTGTTTTGGTGGTTATTCCCTGAAGTTGAGTTGCCAATCGATGAATCCCGAGAAGTTTGGGTTACAGTATTAAACGAATCCGCCTGTGAAGCTCTGCCAGATGTATCGGCTAAAGATATTTGAGATTTAGGTTGTGTGCCAAATGTATGTCTTGCTGTGATTAGATCACCATTACTGGTTTGGCCTGCACTTGCCCTATGCTCTGTGCCGTCAGGAGCTCTCCAAATGACTCTAATTCCTAGGTCTTGTCCACCTACCATACTCACTACCACACTAC
>JANRMG010000069.1:0-6261 GCA_033761855.1 Candidatus Caenarcanales bacterium | reverse complement strand
CACCTTGAGATCTATATCCATCATTTCGAATTCTGTCTGCTAAAACGGTTAAAAAGGGGCTTCTATCTTGGGCTATTAAACCATGCAACTCCGCCCATTGACCATTTTCGATACATCTTTCAATTTGTCTGCTATGTTGTTGTTTTAGAGAAGCTGCTTGGCTTTGGCTGTGTGTTGCAGCTATATCACCTCTTCCCATAAGAGAGCCATAATTGAATGATTCTAAATAGATAGATCTAATCATAGAGAAAATTTTATTAAAAAAATAACACTACAACACATTAATACGAAATTGCAACTAAAGTAAGTTTGCACACCCCAACATAGCTTTCTGCGTGAGTTCTCGAACCTCATCTTTTTCAAGTCTCTACTCAATATCATGTAAGGTTCGTCTGAGTAACCTTTTCGGATCAATGTCAAACCCATTTCAAGTCATTTCTTGTAATCTTAAAAGCTTTTTCTAGAGTCCAAACACTATTCCTAACTTCTTGAGTTAGTTTAATACATTTCTCTCTGACTCACCAAATGCCCACTAACTGAAATAGCCTGAAGCTATTTATTTACTTCGTCAAAGCGTTTTTCAGCTCACTCCTCACCCTGAAAGAAAACCGCTCCGAAGGGGGGAACGTTAATCTCCATTGAGTAATCAAAACCGTCTTTTTTAATCCATTTGCCGTTTACACCGCCAAAATTCCCAACATTACTTCCTCCATAAATCTCGGAATCGCTGTTAAAGACCTCTTTGTACTCACAATCGGAGGGACAGCCGATTTGGTAACCATAACGAGGAATAGGCGTAAAGTTGAAAACACAGATTATATGCTCTTTGCCAGCCTTACGTACAAAAGTAAGAATACTATTGTCGCGGTCATTGCAGTTAATCCATTGGTAGCCGTGTCTCTCAAAATCCTCTTGATAAAGGGCTTTTTCGGATTTATATAAATTATTTAAATCAGCGACGAGTTTCTGCACGCCACGAGGCTCGGCGTAATCTAAGCGGAACCAATCCAAACTGTTTTTATAAGCCCACTCTGACTGTTGCGCTATTTCCCCGCCCATGAACAAGAGCTTCTTACCCGGATGTCCGTAATGAAAAGCGTATAAGAGCTTGAGCTGATTAATTTGACTGTTATAATCACCGCTCATTTTATTTATCAAAGAGCCCTTCATGTGCACAACTTCGTCGTGTGAGAGAGGCAAGATAAAATTCTCGTTGTAAAAATAAATCATCGAGAAGGTGATTTGGTCGTGAGAAAACTTGCGGTAGAGCGGGTCGGTCTTCATGTACTTAAGCGTGTCATGCATCCAGCCCATGTTCCATTTAAAATCAAAACCGAGAGCTTTATCGTGGTATTCGAGTGGTTTAGAAACGCAAGGCCAAGCGGTTGCCTCTTCGGCAAACATCATTACACCCGGAAAGTCAGCGTGGACTTTACGATTTAACTCACGCAAAAAACCAACTGCTTCAAGATTCTCGACACCACCGTATTTGTTAGGCTCCCAATCACCGGTTTCCTCGCGGCCATAGTTGAGATGCACCATAGAAGAAACAGCGTCGACCCGGAGGCCATCAACGTGGAATTCGTCTATCCAATAATAAGCGTTAGAAGTTAAAAAGCTGCGCACTTCGGTGCGGCCATAGTTAAAGATTAAGGTTCCCCAGTGCGGGTGTTCACCCTTGCGTGGGTCTTCATGCTCGTAGACTGCGCTACCGTCGAAGCGGGCCAAACTAAAAGCATCTTTTGGAAAGTGGGCTGGAACCCAATCGAAGATTACTCCGATTCCTGCTTGGTGTAATTTGTCGATGAAATACTTGAGTTCATCAGGGTTTCCAAAGCGGCTGGTTGGCGCATAATAACCTGAGACCTGGTAACCCCAAGAACCATCGAAGGGAAACTCGGTGAGAGGCATAAATTCAACGTGGGTGTAGCCCATCTGTTGAAGGTAAGGAATTAATTGCTCCGCATATTCGATGTAACTTAAAACGGCATTTTCGTTTTCGTCAGCGTGGGCTTTCCGCTTCCAGGAACCCAAGTGAATCTCGTAAATTGAAACTGGACTTTTATGCCAATTAGTTTGCTTGCGTTTCTCTATCCATTCAGCGTCATTCCACTGGTATTTATCGTTGTTCCAGACACGAGAGCAAGTGCCCGGACGGAGCTCCATGTAAAAACCCATTGGATCAGCTTTGTCGAGATAAGCGCCGGATTTTGTCTTAATCCTAAATTTATAGTGCGTGCCTTCGGCAACTTCGGGCATAAAAATTTCCCAAACACCAGAACTGCCCAACATTCTCATTGGATGAGAATAATTGTGCCAATTATTAAACTCACCAATCAAAAAAACCGCTTCGGCCTCAGGTGCCCAAACCGTAAAAGAAACTCCAGGAATTGCGTTTAAAGTTTTTGGATGAGCTCCAAGCTTTTCGTAAAGCCTTGTCTCGGTGCCTTCGTTGAAGTAATAAAGTTCTTTAGAGTCAATGCTCGGTAAAAAAGAATAGGGATCGATTTTTTGGATCAAATCATCACCGTATTTCACTTCAATTTTATAAGAAAAAAAGTCTCTGTCCGTAAAAGTAGTTTCAAAGAGCGAATCAAAAGAAGTTCTTTGTAGCGGATATTTGTGTTGTCGCTCATCAATTAAAAAAACTTCCCAGGCACCCGGTTGGTATGTGCGAATTATTAAGGTGTCTCCGTCTTTGTGCATTCCCAAAATCGAATGTGGGTCTCTGCATCTATGCTCTGCAAGGCTTCTAAAATGGTCTGGATGAAGAGTTAATTGCATAATAAATATCTACAGCGGATAATTTAGACTATAAGATTTAATTACCACATTTGAAGATTATTTATGCCTATTTACTCTTACAAAAATATTTTGCCTAAGTTGGACAAAAGTGTTTTCGTCTCTCCGAGTGCTGATTTAATCGGTGATGTCGAGCTTGGCCCTGACTCATCTTTGTGGTTCAATGTGGTTGTGCGAGGCGATGTAAATTACATTCGCATTGGTAAAGGCACAAATATTCAAGATGGCTCTGTTATCCACGTCACGCGAGTTACGCACCCAACGGTGATTGGCGACTACGTAACAGTTGGACACAACGTTAATTTGCATGGATGTACGGTGAATGATCTTTGCTTAATAGGAATGGGAGCCATTGTTCTTGATGGTGCTGTTGTAGAAAAAAACGCTTTTGTCGCGGCGGGTACTTTGGTTTTGCCAAACACCGTTGTCCCAGGCGGAACCTTGTTTGCTGGCTCTCCAGGCAAAGTAAAACGAGAATTAACGATGGAAGAAATAGCTTTTTTCCAAACTTCAGCGGACAATTATATTCGGCTTAAGGACGAGTATTTGAGCCAAGAATTTGAAAAACATTTGTTGTGACTTGTTTTAGAACGACAGAATTAATAGTTACATACGTCATCCTGAGCTTGTCTCAGGATCTATTTGTATTGAATCTACGCCAACCATCGCTCCAATAGATTCCGAGACAAGCTCGGAATGACTTATTCATCACTGTCATCCTGACAAAAGTTGGGATCTAACTCATTTTATAACTTGATAAAACATATCGAAACTAGACTTTATCAAGCTAGAATTCCCTTAAAGACCCAAAGAGGAAATAAGATGAATTTTCAACTTCAATACGCTTGGACAAGCTTGGTTACAATTCTTGCGATTTTAATGTATTTAGTTATTGGTATTAATGTTGGAAGAACCAGAACAAAACACAAAATATTCCCACCAGCTACAACTGGTCATCCAGAGGTTGAAAGAGCCTTCCGCGCTCATCAAAATACTCTTGAAGCTCTAATTATGTTTTTGCCATTGCTTTGGATTTTTTCTATTTACCTTAGTTCCTTTTACGGAATGATTTTGGGTTTTGTTTGGATTATTGGGCGAATCGCTTTTGCAGTGGGCTATACCATTGAAGCAAATAAAAGATTTGTTGGTTTTGCAATTTCGGTAACAGTTATTTTTGTTTACTTAATTGGCTCTTTGATTGCTGTAATTAAAGAAATTATTAATTAAATAAAATTAGTAAAAGTCCCAATTAGAAATAAATATTATTACTGAAATTTATCTCTAATTGGGCTAATGGAGAGCTTTTACAAATTTAATTTCAAGAAACATTGTTAGCAGTATTTCTTCGAACTAATTAAATATCTTCAGCATAATCACGAGTTTTGGTTTTGGCGGCTTCAAGCTCTAAATCGATACATTTTTTAATTCTGTCCCAGTAAAAACCCTCTGGCTTCTTCCATTTTGATGAGCAAGCTGCAAAAATCTGTGCATCTTGATTCCCTTTGTCCAGCTCGTTTTCTATGTTGTCATTTAAATTGATTTTGCTTTCATACAAATAGCTGGTAACGCCCATGAAGCCTTTAAACATAACGTCTTGGCATTTTTCGTATTTTGCTTTGTTGTCTTTAAAACGCGCTTGGCAAACAACTTTTGAGCTCTCGTAAAACTCCTTTAATCCGTCAACGTCTTCTTTTAAACTTCCTTCAGCAAAAGATGGCAAGAATAAAGAGAGTGAGCAAAGGGCAGAACAAATAGCTGCGAAGCAAAATTTGGCTGAAATTTTCATTAATTTATTTAATTTGACTAATGATTTCATTTAAGCGCTTTTCGTTACCAATTGCCATTATATGTACACCTTTTCCGCCTAAATTTTTCACTTCGTGGATTAGTTCAAGTGCAAGCTTGATGCCTTCCTCTTGTGGATTTGCGCTCCCATCGAGCTTTTCAATTAATTTGTCTGGAACGGTTACTCCATAAACTTTTTCATTCATAAATTTAGCCATCTTGACGCTCTTTAATGGCGTAATTCCAATTAAAACCGGAGCGCTTATGTTGGTTATAGAATCCATAAAGCTCTTCAGCTGGTCAAGTTCATAGACAATTTGGGTTTGGAAAAATTTTACACCCTCTTCTTCTCTGTCCTTCATTTTCTGAGCTTGAGATTTTAAGTCTGGAAGACCCGGATGAGCAGCCGCTCCTACACAAAATGCTGTTTCTAAATTGTCTAATTTATTGTTGCTTAAATCTAGGTTTTGAGCAAATTGTTTGAACACCTTGACCAAATCATCAGTTCCAAGGTCAAAAACGTCTTTGGCTTCTGGGTGGTCTCCTCCAGCCGCTTTGTCGCCCGAGAGTGCCAAGAAGTTTTTTATTCCAAGGGCGGCAGCGCCCAATATATCGGATTGCAAGCCAATGCGGTTGCGGTCGCGGCAGACGATTTGGCAAATAGTTTCAATTCCTGTTTCGCGTTCAACCAGATGTGATGCTATATGTGAACACATACGCATATTTCCACCCTGCCCATCGGTTATGTTTATGGCGTTTAAAAGCCCTTTCAGGGTACTTGCATGTTCAATCAGTTCGTGGTAATTGCTTCCCTTTGGCGGAGAAAGCTCGCAGGTGATTAAGAATTCTTTCTTCTGGATTGAATTGTTTAGGTTTGAAGACATCTGTCAAAAATTAGATTAAAATTTGTATTTAAATTCAAGCATAAATTATAAATTTAAAAAACATGAAAATTGGTGTTCCGAAGGAAATCCTCGATTTAGAGTTCAGAGTTGGTCTTACTCCTAATTCAGTCTCCTCATTAGTGGCTCACGGTCACGAAGTTTTTGTTGAAACCAATGCTGGAACCGGCAGTGGTTTTGCCGACGAAGACTATTCCGCCTCCGGAGCCAAGATTCTTGGAACAGCCAAAGAAGTTTTCTCAACTTCAGACATGATTGTTAAAGTAAAACAGCCTTTAGAAGCCGATCTTCAACTGTTAGAAAAACGTCATATTCTTTTTACTTATCTTCATTTGGCAGCAGATAAAGCTCTTGCAAAGCGTCTTTGCGATATTGGTCTTTCGGCTTATGCCTATGAAACTGTAGAACTTCCGAACAAAGTTCTTCCAGCACTTCTCCCCATGAGCGAAATTGCTGGCCGTATGTCAATTCAAATTGGTGCCCACTTTTTAGAAAAAGCTCAGGGCGGTCGTGGTGTTTTGTTGTCGGGTGTTCCTGGTGTTTCTAAGGGTAAAGTGGTGATTTTGGGTGGTGGTGTGGCAGGAACTCAGGCTGCTCGTCAGGCTATTGGAATTGGCGCAGAAGTTGTAATTTTTGAAAAGAGCCCATTGCGTATTCGTGAGTTAGACCAAATTTTTAGCAGAGAAGCTTTGGTTCTTGCTTCTGAGCCACATGCAATTGAAAAACACATTTTAACGGCTGATTTGGTGGTCGGTGCGGTTTTATTGCCGGG
>JANRMG010000068.1:0-2097 GCA_033761855.1 Candidatus Caenarcanales bacterium | reverse complement strand
CTTTAAGTAATTGGTCTTGAAGCTCTTGCTGTTTGATTTGTTCATCTTTAATTTGTTGTTCTTTCAACTGTTGATCTTTGAGTAATTGGTCTTGAAGCTCTTGTTGTTTGATTTGTTTGGCTTCAATTTCTTTGGAGGATTTTTCTGGAGCTGATTCTATAATGTTGACTTTTCCATATTTTGTTTTAGCAACAGAATCTTTAAATACGATTTTTCCTTCTTCACCCTTAATATTAATATTGCCTCTAGTGCTGGAAAGAAGAGTACTATCTGTCTGATCTTGAACTTTAACTGTTTTTGATTGAAGATTTATCTCACCATCTCGAGTTGAAATTTGGTCATTAATATTAATTTCATTATCCGCTGTGAGAGTGACATTACTACCATAATCAGCACTGATGAGTTTTGAATTTTTACTTTGTTCATCGGATACATTTATTGAACCACCAGCTTTAATGGTTATATTTCCTCTAGATGTCTGGACAGTGTCGTTCAGGTTTATGTCTCCGGCTTCAGCAGTTAAATCAACCGCTCCGGTAGCCGTTGATCTGAGGAGAGTGTTAGTAGTTTCTGATGAGTCGTTAATAGAGATATTACCTTTTTGTGAGGTAACTTCAATCTTGCCGTACTGAGTTGTAACTGAATCTCCAACTGCAATATCGCCTGTGCTATTCAAATTTACTGAGCCTTGTCCTGTAGTACTTATTAAGGTGGAGTTTTTTGAGTTTTTATCAGATACATTTATATTCTTAAAAGCCAAAAGTTCGATATTTCCAGAAGAGCTTTTTATTTTGTCTTTAACATTGATTGATGAGGCAGCTTTGAGACTGATAGATCCCTCTTCACTTCGAAGTAGTTCGTCAATTGAATCACTAGCGCTATCTAAATTAATATTCTGAGCACTAAGCAAAATTTTGCCTTTATCGTTGACTACCAAACGGTCGTTTATTGTAACATTTCCACTTCTGCTTATTAGCTCTATATCACCATTTCCAAGATTTGCAATTTCTGATAAAGAATTTTTAGAGTCTGAGACAAGAATATCTCCGTCATTTTGAACTTTTAGACTGTCTGTCTGAAGTTTGCCACCAATTTTAATTCCTGCATTTCCTTGGGCGGTTAATTCGATTGTACCGTTGGAATCACTTATTCCATTAGCCCTAATAACACCATCATTATTTATTATTGTGTCATAAACATTGTTACTGACTTTGGCTTGCATCTTTACAAGCTGATCGGCGGTCAGTGTTCCTGAGTTAGAAATTGCTTCACTAAAGTTTTCAACACTTTCTTTAAGTTCACGATCAACCGTGACATCCATAATAATTCCATCAGAAGCTGAAACTGATATTTTGTCTCCGACTACAAGATGAATTTGACCGGAAGGAGCGTTTATGCTTCCTTTGTTGGCAATGGCTCCTCCGATTAGAACAGCTGAGCCGCCCTTGACAATTGAAATTTTGCCCTGGTTATTAATTCCAGCGGCTTTGAATCCCTTGTTTTCAAAAACTAAATTACCTTTCAAGAAGTCCTGATTTGTAATATCTAAAGTTGATGCAATTAAAGAAGAAACGTTGACTTGAGCGGTTGTGCCGAAAATAATTCCGTTTGGATTAACCAAAAAGACCTGTCCGTTAGAATTTATTTTCCCCATAATCTCAGAAGCAGAGCCTCCGGTCACGCGGTTTAAAATTGCTGAACGACTGCTTGGCAAGTTAAAGTTTACACTTGCGTTTTGTCCTACACTAAAAGAGTTGTATTCTACAATTGCTCTGTCTGAGCCGCTATTCACGTTTAAAGTATTTTTATTTTCTTGAAACTGTACATCACCAGATACAGCTTTATATCCTTGAGGCAGCCCTCCACTGGGTACTCCAGCCATTGCTTTTAGAGAGGTTAAAAATAAAAAACCAAAACTTACCAAGCTAGTTACTTCATTGAGCCTGCTTGCTTCAGTTTTAAAACCTTTTTGTGTTTTTTGATGATGTCTTTTTTTAGTTTTCATGGTTATTCTAAAGAATCTTGCTTCCTGTGTGTTCAATACCAACAATTGAAGACAAGCTTATAGAGATAGCCTTAGGGTTTCTAAAAATATCC
>JANRMG010000067.1:0-2571 GCA_033761855.1 Candidatus Caenarcanales bacterium | reverse complement strand
AGCTTCAGAATTTCACCATAGCGGCTAAATCCAATCGCTTTGAGTAAAGAATCTGGCTGGCTTTGTAGCTTGGGCAGTAGATCCTCCAGAATTTGGCGCGATCGCCGATAAAATCCTTGGTTCTTAAAAGCCTGTTCTTGATTGAGGATATTCCGAATTTTTCCTACTTCGTCTCCAGTTTGGTCATATAAAATTTCTGCCTCCTTCCAAAAATCTAGCGCTTTCTCTGTCTTTCCAGTAGAAATTGATAAATTTCCGCTGGTATCTAAAGCTCTCGCGATTTCCCTCTGACTTTCTTTAGTCACTGGCGTAAGCGATCGTGCCACTTGCAGACTTTGGCTAATGCTCTTTTCCGCTAGTTGCCATTCGCCCAGACCTTGATAGGCTAGGGATAGGTTGTTGAGGGTAGTAGATAGCGCCAAAAGTTGATTCTGCTGCTGATAGATTGAGGCAACTTGTTTCCATATCTCTACGGCTTCTCGCAGTTGACCAGACTCATAGAGAGCTTTACCTTGATCAAATAATCCTGATGGGTTTTCTGATAGGTTAAGTTTTGAATTACTTTTTAAATTAGTGAGATTTACCTGCTGTAAAGAATTGTTAAAAGCATCAACTACCAATGGTTGAGATATCGCCGCGATCGCTGATAACACAAAGACTAAGGTAATATTTAGTACTTTATTTAGTACTTTTCTTTGCCATTTTTTATGAACTTCTGAAAAGCTGAAAAAAATTATCTTTTCTAAATTTTTTTTGGTATTAAGAGCTACTTTCAGCAGCTTCCCGATCTTCATAAGTTTATCTCTAACAAGTACTTTAATAAATAGTAATTCTTCTAACTGAATAGGTTTTTATGTTTAATTTTACCTAACTACTCATCAGAAACTTATTCTATTTCAGTAAGCTTTTTTAAGATATAAGCCAAATAAAGGGTAGCAATTTAAATCTCAAAAGAGTAATGGCGGTGCATTGCGCCGCCATTACTCTTTTGAGACATTATGTAGTACGAAAGAATTTTTGAAAGCACCGCTTCGTGGTGCTTTCAAAAATTCTTTTAGGTTTTAAGTCAGCGCAAAGTGCTGTACTCTGTGGGGAAAGCTTTAAAAAGGTGTAAAGCGCGGTAACTAAGAATTTGTAATGTTCTTAGCATCAACCATTTTCTTCTTTCTCCGAGAAGCAACCAGCAATCCACCTGCAGCCACCACACCAAAAACAGCCCCTGGCACTGGAACTGGTCTCACATCAACCAGTCTGAAGGAAGTAAGTCGCAAATACTGAATTTTTAATATATTGTCCTGAAAATCTGGATCAGAAGGATCGAAATTTGCACCATTGCTACAGGTAGCTAGTGTAAACACAGCAACACCAGTAGGAACGCACTCAGGGGGATCAAACAAATTAAAGTCCCCACCATACCGTGCTTCTGGTTCTACTGTGCCATCATAAAATCCACCTGGCGGTGGAGAAACTATAGTTCCCCACTCTACTCCCCTAGTGGGTTGCCCAACTAGTTCTTTATTAAAGTCTAACGTTGCGCCATTTGTGTTCCAAATAATTCCGTCGAAGTCATTTAAGGTGAAGGTTCCATTCCCAATTAATGCATTAGAAACAGTTAGGGTCAGCGACTCTACAACATTAGTAATTGGTGACTTGCTATTAAAACCCGATGTGTCTTCACCAGTATCTGGGTCAATGTTCGGAGTTGTAAATGGATTTGGAAGAAGTCCAGGGTTGGGCAATCCATTAGGCTTAAAGGTAATAAGTGCTTCTGCGATCGGGGCTTTTACACCACGAAGAGCCACGCCTTCCCACCTAGCCTTAAATGTAAGGGAATCGCTAGAACTAAAAGTAAAACCTGCAGCCTGAACACTAGAAGGTGATGCCAAGCCACATCCTAAAGCAGAAATTCCTAATCCACAGGTAACACTTGCCAGATTCTTAATTAGTCTTTTCATCAGTATTTGACCTCATCAAATTGTTTCTATTGGGTTTAGGCTTAAGCCTTGCTCTTGATATGAGATTGAATCTCGATAACAGTAAAGACAAATCGAAGTAACACACTTTATTACTGCTAAACAATCAAGGCGTTAAAATCGTGAATCAACCATCCACAATGTTCTAAACAGTAAGTGAAGTAAAGCTAAGATTAAATGCCATTCAGTCAAGAATTAGAAGTCCGTTTATACCAATTAATAAAAGTTTACAAATACTTCCATTACAAAAGTGTTGGCATACTTTCGTGAATTAGTATTAGTTGTTATAACAGAGTTTTTAGCTTTGTCTTTGATGTCTCAGATAGCCTTTAAACAAGTCAAAAGATTAACGATTAGTTAAACAATTTATACAATTATTTGAACATTTCGATAATGTCTATGCCGTTTCACACATGCATCATAAATGGATGGCTAAAACTTATACAATCCAAGAATGTTAGGAAAAAGTTAGACAAGAGTTATAAAAAGTTATATTTTGACTTAAAGTAATAATAAGATTTAATACCAACTCAAGAAATAATGTAGTCATTGCTTGAGTTGGTATAGAAAAGCAAGAGTTCGTTAGTACAAATCAAAA
>JANRMG010000066.1:0-2921 GCA_033761855.1 Candidatus Caenarcanales bacterium | reverse complement strand
AGTCTTTAATCACTAATATAATTTTGCTTGTTCTTTATGAAGTAAACACATTGAGGAAAGCAAATGTCCAAAAGTGCAGCCATATTAATTTGTTTATTCACTTTAAGTTGCGTATTAGGCGCAATAAGCAAATCAAGTCATAAACCATTGTCATCGGAAACAAGCTTTGTTACTGCACAAGAAGAGAGCAGCAAACCTTTAAATAATAAATTAAGCTTAAATTTTACTCCTCAATTTAACGTTGCCTGGAATGGTAATCCAGGAAGTGCTTTTAATAATATTTATTCTAAAACTATACTTTTTATAATCAGTAACGGATCTTGAATTTAGTTCAAAGGATGTTGATTTAAGATAGTCTCTGCAGTTTTTAAATCTTCAGACTCACTGTTTTCACTGGGAATTTCTGGTTCCGGTGGAGGATTTAAGGGAACAGCTCTTATTTGCTTAATATTTCTTTCATCCGATTTTTCTACTTTAAAGATCCAGCCTTCAAATTCAGCTTCATCTCCAACTTTGGGCTCTCGTCCTATTAATCCAAAAACAAAACCGCCTACGGTGTCAAAGTGCTCATCAGGTATTTCGGTACCAAGGTGTGTATTCACGTCACTAATCAAGACCCTTGATTCAATTAAATACCCACCGTCTTCAACCTTCAATATAGGCTCTTCTGGAAGCTCGTCTTCGTCTTGAATGTCTCCGACAAGCTCTTCAATAATATCCTCTAAAGTTACCAGTCCATCTGTACCGCCAAACTCATCAAGTACTATTGCTATTTGTATTCTTTCTCTTTTGAATTCGGTTAATAGATCTGCAATTGGTTTACTTTCAGGAACTTTTTTTATCGGTTTAATTATGTCTTGAATCGGAGCATCCTTTTTGTTTTCTGAGAGAGCCTTGAGAAGATCATTGGAAAAAACAACGCCTAAAATATTATCTATGTTTTGCTCAAAAACAGGAATCTTTGAGACCTTTTCTTTTTTTACAACTTCAACTGCATCAGCCACAGTAGCATTTGAATCAACACCAATGATCTCAATTCTTGGTGTCATCACCTCACGGACTACTGTATCAGTAAAGTCAAAGACCTTATTAACCATTTCCTCTTCGCTTTGCTCAATTACTCCTTCTTTTTGGCTTTCTTTAATTAAGTATTTAATTTCATCTTCACTGTAAGCCAAAACAATTTTATTGTTAGCAGTAATACCAGCAACCTTTAAAAAATAGTTAGCAGAGGCATTTAAAACCCAAACAAGGGGCTTAGTAATTCTATAAGACCAGTCAAGCGGCAATATTGTGGCTAAGGCGATTTGCTCTGGATACTGAAGTGCAAGTGTTTTAGGAATAAACTCTCCGATTACAACGTGCAAATAAGTAGCTATCGACATTGCAATTATAAAAGAAAGGGGGTGCAGCAAGAACTCCGGCATATCGAGAGCAGTTAAAAGTGGTCCTATAAATCTTGCAAAAAAGTTTTCTGCAAAAGCTCCCAAAACTAGGCTTGCAATTGTAATACCAACCTGTGCAGCAGAAATATAGTCATTTAAACGATTGATTGAGCGAAGCAATAGTTTTTGTAAAAAACCACCCTTGATTGCCATACTCTCAACTTTGGAAACCCTGCATCTAGCCAGAGAAAACTCAGCTGCAACATAAAGTCCATTAAAAATAATGGAAAGAAAAATAAATGTAACTTCGATGACAACCTGGCTCATTTTAAGAGTTCCTGTGAGCGCAAAGGCAAAATGCAGAGTTGAATACCCGACAATTAAATGATAATTGGGCTAGACTCTCACTCAAAGTTTGTCTGGTTCTAAACCACTCTTTTATGTGGTCTTGAGAATCGATGTTACTGATACTCAATATTTAAAATATATAAACGTTTTATCACAAATTATTAAGTTTATATTACCACATAAAATCTTATTATCACGAATGTTAGGCAATAAGCTCTAGACGAGGCCAAGGCGCAATACACTTTACTGCATATTTTAACTATGAGCCTGTGCCTCAACCGATTCAATATATCCAATTGCAATCGTAGCAGCTAAAGAGCCATCAGCAGCAGCTGTTACGGCTTGTCTAAGAGGGGTTACTCTAACATCTCCGGCTGCAAAAACACCCGGAATGTTGGTTTCCAATTTATCGTTGGTAATAATTCGGTTTCCTTCATCAGTTTCCACTTGACCTTTAAAGAGCTCAATATTTGGTTCTAAGCCAACATATATAAAAACGCCATCACAGGCTAATTCGCTCTGTTCACCTGTTTTAAGATTTTTAATTTTTACTTTGGTGACACCCATTAAATCGCCCTCAATCGATTCGATAGTTGTGTCCCATATAAAATTCATCTTGGGGTTATTAATTGCTCTCTGTTGAATTATTTTTTCCGCTCTGAGAGTATCTCTGCGATGAATAAGTGTTACTTTACTAGCATGACGAGTTAAAAAGTTACCCTCTTCAACGGCAGCATTCCCTCCACCAACAACTACAACATGTTTATTTTTAAAGAAAGCCCCGTCACAGACGGCACAATAGCTAACACCTTTACCAGCAAACTCTTTTTCGCCGGGCACTCCAAGCTTTCTATGCTCCGAGCCAGTTGCAATAATAATGGATTTTGCATGAAACTCGCCTTGATCTGTTTTAAGGACTTTTGGTTGAGCTTTTAAATCAACACTGTAAATAGTAGTTAAATCCTGAAACTGGGCACCAAATCTTTTGGCATGATCAATCATCATCTCAGCGATTTGAGGGCCTTTAGTGTTATCAATTCCCGGGTAATTTTCTACTTCTTCAGTGTTGTTCAATTCGCCCCCCGGAAGGCCTTTTTCCATAACTAAAGTAGAAATATTTCCTCTTGCACCATACAGTGCAGCCGACAAACCGGCAGGTCCACCGCCAATAATAATGAGGTCAAACTC
>JANRMG010000065.1:0-42611 GCA_033761855.1 Candidatus Caenarcanales bacterium | reverse complement strand
GTCATTAGCTTCTTAAGTTTGTTTTGGTTTCTCCAAGTTCTTAATTTCCACAAAAATATATTTAAAAATCTAAAAGGATTATTAAAACTCTTTATTCATCTAGAATCCCAGTAAAAAGATTTGGGGCTTGTCAGCGAATTTATAAAAAAATCACTAAAACTTTTTCAATTTCATTTAAATAATTGAAAGCTGTTGCTAATCTTAGATATTGCGTAATTTATTCAATTTTATATGTCTTATCGTACTCATTTTTGTGGAACTTTATCTCAACCCGATGAAGGGCAAATAGTTACCTTGGCTGGCTGGGTTGATGTAAGAAGGGATCTGGGCGGTTTAATTTTTATTGAACTAAGAGACCACACCGGCAAAGTTCAGCTTTTATCCGATCCACAGAGGAACCAAGAAGTCCACGAGATTTTTGAGACACTAAGACCCGAGTTTGTCATTCAAGTAAAAGGCAAAGTAAGAACCCGCCCAGATGGCACCGAGAATCGTGATTTGCGCTCTGGAGCAGTAGAAGTTTTGCCTAACGAAGTTACCGTTTTAAATAAAGCAAAAACTCTTCCTCTCCCAATCGAAGATTTTGGCGAGGCGGACGAAGTTTTTAAACTTAAACATAGATTCTTGGATCTTAGGCGTGAGGAGATGCAATACAACATCCGCACAAGACACAAAATCACGCAAGCAATTAGAGAGTTTTTGGTTGAAGAAGAGTTTTTGGAAATCGAAACTCCAATCCTTACCCGTTCCACTCCTGAAGGGGCCAGAGACTATTTGGTTCCAAGCCGTACTCAGCCAGGAAAATTCTTTGCTTTGCCTCAAAGTCCTCAGCTATTCAAGCAGCTACTAATGGCTTCAGGATTTGAAAAATACTTCCAAATCGCAAGATGCTTCCGTGACGAAGATCTAAGAGCCGATAGACAGCCTGAATTCACCCAAGTCGATATTGAGATCTCTTTTGCAACGGTTGACACAGTCATCCAAATGACAGAGGGACTGCTACAAAAAGCCTTTGAAGCAGTCGACAAAGACATAGATCTTCCGATCCAACGCATGAACTATAAAGAAGCTATGAGTCGCTTCGGTTCCGATAAGCCAGACCTTCGCTTTGGAATGGAATTGATTGACTTTACTGATTTAATGGAGCATTCGGGTTTTGATTCTTTTACTAAAGTTGCCAAATCAGGTGGAATCGTAAAAGGGATTTGCGTTCCCAAAACAGCCGAATGGTCTCGCAAAGACTTTGATGACCTAAGAGCGCTTGCAATCTCTAATGAATACGGTGCCAAAGGCTTAGCCTGGATTAGCTATCGCGAAGGTGAAGATGAATTGGGCGTTTCGCCAATTGCTAAATTCTTCAGCAAAGAAGACCTTAAGGAAATTAAAGAAAAAGCAAAAGCCAAGAACGGAGACACCATCTTCTTTGTGGGAGACAAAGACTATTTGGTTCACTCGGTTTTGGGTAAACTCCGTCTGCATCTCGCCAATAAGCTAAACTTAATTAACCCAAACCTCGATGCTCTTGTTTGGATCGTTGATTGGCCGCTTTTAGAAAAAGATCCTGACACCGGAGCGGTTCATTTTGCAAACCATCCTTTCACGGCTGTAAATGCCAATGATGCTCATTTGCTTGATTTAGACCCCGAACTAGCCAGAGCACAAGCTTACGATATCGTTTATAACGGAGTAGAACTTGGTGGCGGCAGTATCAGAAACCACACACTAGAAGCACAACTTAAAGCTCTTTCTCTTTTAGGTTTAGATGAAGAAGCGGCTGATGAGAAATTTGGATTTTTGCTACAAGCTTTATCTATGGGAGCTCCACCGCACGGAGGCTTGGCTTTGGGCTTGGATAGAATTGTTATGATGCTAACCGGTGCAACATCTTTAAGACAGGTAATTGCTTTTCCTAAAGTTCAATCAGCATCGTGCTTGCTTACCCACGCTCCGGCAGAAGTAGCTCCAGAACAGCTTCAGGAGTTGAGTATTAGGTTGTCGCTGAAGAAGTAAGGTTTTATTAAAAGGTATTTGAGTTTAATTTTATTAACCAGTTCAAAAGACTTTTATATACTTTATTAAAACCATCAACTTAAAAATTTTATGCCATTTGCTGTGAAAGCTTTGAATGAATTTACTCATCGTTTTTTTTATTATTACTTTTTGTAGTTCACCTTATAGCCTTTTTACTTCCAGCTTTTGGTCAAAGCATGAGGGAAGTTCATCTCGGTAAAGTTTTGTGGATTGACGGAAGCTCTCTTAAGATCACAATTCCAGTTATCATGCTTTCATTCTTGTTGTTCAATGCAGGTATCGGCATAAAACCAAGTCAGTTTAAGAATCTCATGCAAAAACCAATTATTCTCTTCACTGGACTTGTGGCTAATCTTTCAGTACCGATATTATTTACAATTTGCTTGATTCCATTTACAAAATTTTGGCACAATCCAGCCGAAGTGCAAAACCTTTTATTAGGATTAGCTTTAATTGGTTCTATGCCCATAGCTGGCTCATCAACAGCCTGGGCACAAAATTCAAATGGTAATTTGGCTTTAAGTTTAGGATTAGTGGTATTTTCTACCATTCTTAGTCCAATCACAACACCTTTGGCATTGCATTCTTTTGGCTTAATGACAGTTGGTGATTACTCTCACGATCTTCATGAAATCGCTCGAAAGGGAGTTGGAGCTTTTCTGTCTTTTTCTGTTGTTTTGCCTTCAGCCCTAGGTATCTTTTTTCATTTTATTTTAGGTGAAAAAAAAGTTGAATTAACGAAGCCCTATTTAAAATTTTTCAACTATACAAATTTACTTCTTCTTATTTATTCAAATGCCTCTGTTGCTCTTCCGAAGGCATTTAACAATCCAGACTGGGATTTTTTAATAATCATTCTGCTAATTACGATTAGTTTATGCTTGCTGGCTTTTACGGCTGGATGGGCGATAGCAAAAATATTCAAAGTATCTAATGCAGACAAAGCTTCACTGATGTTTGGTTTAGGAATGAATAATAATGGAACTGGTCTTGTACTTTCTTCTCTTACCTTGGCAGATCATCCTCTGGTGATGATACCCATTATTTTTTATAATTTAATACAACAAATTGTGGCAGGTTTAATCGATTCAAAAATGTCTTGGATGGAAAACGATAAAACAAAGAACTTCTAAAGAACAAGATTTCTTTTTTAAGCCTTTTGACTCTAGAGCTGTCAAACTCCTGGCTTACTTGCCAAATTTCATATTGAATTTGTTGTTTCATCCAACTCTCGGCGCTACCACCAAATACTTTAGACAAACGAATTGCCATCTCAGAAGATATTCCTGAATGTCCGTTCAAAAGCCCTGATAAAGCTTTACGAGAGATACCTGGTCCTTCAGCTGCTTTTATCACGCTTCAACCAGGCGGTTCGATACATAACTCGCGTATCACTTCTCCCGGATGGGGAGGATTAAACATTGGCATTATTCGGTCTCCATATTAAAACTTACCTAATCGCCGAGATCTCTTTCAAACGCTTGATGGTTTGAGAAAACTCCATTGGTTCGTGCATTCCTTGTTTTAAGAAATTATTTATGGGGTCTTGCAAATTAATCGCTCTATCAAGGTTTTTGTCTGTGCCCTTATTGTAAGCACCGATTGTAATCAAGTCCTCAGACTTTTGGTAACTGGCCATTATATTCCGAATATCCCCCGCCGCCGCCTGATGCTCTTTATCAGCGAGCTCAGTAAATAAACGACTAACTGATCCGAGAATATTGATGGCTGGAAAATGATTTTTGGCCGCAATATCCCGCGAAAGGAGAATGTGTCCATCAAGAATTCCTCTGACTGCGTCAGCTATTGGCTCGTTAAAATCATCACCGTCCACCAAAGTGCTGTAAATCGCTGTAATTGAGCCTTTTTTGGAACGACCTGCCCTCTCCAAAACACGAGGGAGCATAGCAAAAACAGAAGGTGTGTAACCTTTCATAGTGGGCGGTTCACCCACCGAAAGACCAACCTCACGACCTGCCATTGCCATACGGGTTACGGAATCTACCATCAAAAGGACTTTCTTCCCTTTATCGCGAAAGTATTCGGCAATAGTTGTAGCTGTATAAAGGCATTTTAAGCGGAACATAGCCGGTTGGTCAGAAGTTGCGATTATAACAACCGACTTTTTAATGCCTTCGGGACCCAAACTTTCTTCAATAAAATCTTGGACTTCTCTTCCACGCTCACCTACAAGGGCAATTACGTTCACTTCAGCATCACTGTAACGGGCTATCATACCCATAAGGGTTGATTTCCCCACTCCAGAGCCAGCAAACAAACCAACACGCTGCCCAACCCCAAGTGTTAAAAGACTGTCTATCGCTCTTACACCGGTCGAAAATACTTCATCGATCCTTGGTCTTCCGTAGGCTTCTGGCGGATCAGCGTCTATTCCCCTCCAATCCTTAATGCCACCCAGGGGTTTTCCATCCAAAGGTCGCCCGAGCGAATCAATAATACGGCCCAAAATCGAGTTCCCAAGAGGAATTTGAAGGGTTTTACCGGTTGGATAAACTTTGCTTCCCTGATGCAATCCACCACCAGCTCCCAAGAGCAAGAGGATAGAAGTTTCATCTTTAAAGCCAACAACTTCTGCTAGACGCTTTTCTCCGCTGTCGGTTACAATTTCGCAGAGCTCACCAATGGTTGCCCCTGGAATCCTGCATTCAATCATTAAACCCACAATTTTACTTACTGAGCCTATCCAGCGGGTTAATTTCTCACCCTTAATAATTCGGTCTGCTTTTGTTTTAACCGATTGAATGAGTTCTTTGAAATAAGAGTCCATAAGAAGAATTCTAAACTAATTCTATTTTACATTAAGGTTAAAAAGCAAATAACCTCTTTGATTTTTATATTCAGCTTTAAAAGCTAAGCAAAAGATTGAAATCAATCTAATTTATTTATGCCATAGTGCTTTGGCTTGTCTGATCAATACTTTATTGTTTTTTATATAAATTGTTGTCAAGTAAATAAAAAACTCAAGTGAAACTGCAATACTTATCATCAAAGAGCCAAAAAACTGAAGTGTAGTCTTTGAAATCAATAAGTTGAACTGCGTACTGTGTAATACAAAATAATAAAACACCAAAGAAGCGAGAAGACATATATAAAGCCGTAAGGTGAGTGAATTTAAAAGAAGAATGATGAATTTTATTCATTGATTTTATTTCAAAACGTTAAATAGTTATTACCCAATATTTGCTTTTTTCAATCATTGAAAGAGTTATTACTAACTTTTAGAATGAAAACAACTTAGTTAATCGTTTTTAAGCTTGTGGTAAATCAATGATCAGAAGATTAAAACTGTAAATTGCTGCTTTAGAGAATTAAAGGGCTCAGCTAAACCAAAATTATGAAAAATCTGTTCAATCAAAAAAGGAAACAAAAAGGTAGTTTAGTAGCATTTTTACTTATATTTGCCTTGTTTGGTTTGATTATTGTTGTTGGGGTTATTGCTGTAGAGCTTTTAGTTAAGTGGGTAACAATGGCACGCATGCAAACAGCTGCTCAGGCTGGTGCAATGGCCTATGCCAGAGAGCTTATAAAACTTAGAGATAACGAAATGGGCGAGTTAGCCCAAAGACAATGTTCAAACTCAAATCAAAGATGTGCTGCATATAACTTGACTTTTGCCCAGACACAAAGAACCCGCTCTTGCGATGCCAGAAGTAATTACTCTGGCTGCAGTCCTGTGAACCAGACTGCTACCGGTGTAACTGGCAGTGATGCATGCGCAAACTTTATTGAATGTATCACTGCATCGCAACTTATGTTATTTGAAATCAGAAACTTAGCTCAAAACTCTATTCAAGATGCTTCGCAAATAACAAATTTAACCAAGAATCAATGTTACAAACCAGCCAACGAAACGCGTTTTGCAAAATTCAACAATCAACCTGAATGCGCAGGACCTGTTGGAATGGTTATCAGTCCAATTACACAACTAGATTGGCGCTTTGAAGCTGGACAATATGGAGCACAGGAACCCTGCACAAGAGTAGTTCGAGATAACCGCGGATTGAATGCCCAAAAAGATTTTTGCGCTGAAGCTGAAATCTCTGCGAGATTAGACCCAATCTTGGCCGGGGGTTTACCCTTTTTAACTGGCAGTGGAATTTTTGAAAGAAATAGAATGGTTGCAAATAACCGACGTCCCATTGAGCCAGTTGATTTTATTGCTAATGGCTGGGCAAGAATCAGAGCCAGGGCAATAGTCATGAGACCAGACTTTGGAGTTGACGAGACTGGAGCTGGCGGAGCAGGTGGAGCTGCTGCTGGTGCAGGTGGAAATCAGCAAAATGTAGATTTCTCTAGATCCCAAGTTGATGAATATTATCGTAAAGGGGAAGTCCTTAACCTCTCGACTGAGACAGTTTCTTTGGAGAACTGTACTAGTTTTGGTGGACAATGCGCAAATTAAGCAATTACTAATAATCAATTTTATAAAAACCTAAAAAACACAAAACAATTTGAATCTTTTAAATTGCTATAATCAAGCTTTAAATCAATCAGCTCTTAACTACTTTAGCTTACTCAATGAAAATTAGAATTGCTCACAGTCCTGATTCGGACGACGCTTTTATGTTTTATGCACTTGCAAAAAATAAAATAGATTTTGCTCCTTATGAATTTGAGCATGTGCTCTGTGACATCCAAACTTTAAGTGATAAAGCAATTAATTCCCCAGAGTTTGATTTATCAGCCATTTCTTATCACGCCTTTGCTTACGCAGACAAAAACTACGATTTAATGCTCTCTGGCGCCAGTATGGGAGACAATTATGGACCAATGTTAGTTTATAAAAAAGATATTGATGGAGAAGAACTTCTTCAGAAAATTAAAGAGGGAATAATTACAGTTGCAGTTCCAGGGCTTTTAACTAGTGCCTATTTAAGTCTTAAACTTTATGCGCCCAATGCCAAAGTAGAAGCTGTGCCATTTGACCAAATTTTAGATAAGGTCCAAGACAGAAGCTACGAAGCTGGATTAATCATTCACGAAGGACAAATTAACTATGAAAAACAAGGTTTTAAAAAACTAGTAAATCTTGGTGAATGGTGGTTCGAAAAAACCGGAGGCCTTCCATTGCCGCTTGGTACCAATGTCCTCAAGAAATCTTTACCCGAAAATGTAAAAAAAGATTTAAGCCGAATCCTTCGCGAAAGTATTGAGTATTCTTTAAAGCATAGAGAAGAAGCTATTGATTACGCTATGAGCTATGGAAGAGGTCTTAATAACGATGAAGCCGATCGTTTTGTTGGTATGTATGTAAACGACATTACCATTGATTTGGGAGACAGAGGAAAGAAAGCCGTACAGTTATTTTTAAAAGAAGCACATCAACTAAATTTGATTCCAACTCTCCCAGAGATGGAATTCGTTTAAGGCAGGGAAGTAGATTTGAATTACAAGAAATTCATCGGAGGTTTTTTTGTAGTTGTTTTACTTTGTGGTTTAATTCTGCCTGTTTATCTTGGATTTCACTTTCGTGAGAAAATACAAAACCCCAAATTTATTTGGTCAGTATTAAATCTTAAAATCCACACAATAGTTGGAAGCCGCCTTAAATGCAAAGATGTAAAATGGTGCGGAAACTTAAAGCTCTGTGCAAGTTTATGTGAAACCGATGATGGGCTTTTATTAATTGAGCGATTTAATTATTCAATTCCAAATGGTTATACTCTGGTTGAAAACTGGAAACTAAAGTCGTTCCCTAAAAAGATTACTGATCGTAAAGACTTTCCCCAAATACCTCTTCTAATCAATAGAATGGAATTTCGGAATGGCGACTTAAGCAAAGTAGCTAAAAATATTCCTGTAATCGAAATTATTCAAATGCAACGTTCTAGTCCCTTAGGGCAAAGATGGGAGACTGAGGTAAAAACCAATACAATTTCTTTGTCTGGCTTTACCGGCGATAGTAGTTATTTAACACTAAAACTTCAAAACTATATAATTCAAGAAAGTCGCTTTTCATCAGTGCTTAATGGCAATATTCTTTTTACAAATAATGCTTTTAAACGAAAACCTTTTTTTGTTAGTACAGAAGATTTTTCTTTTTCTGAAGTTAGTCTAAACGGTGTACCTACCGAAGATTTTAAATTAGCTCTTTCTCTGGTTACAAATTCAGCACTAGACAAGCTTAGAGAAGTAAAAACTTTTAATTTAAAATCCCAAAATATTAATCTCCATTCAAAGGTTTTAAGGCCATATAGCCTTTTTGGCTTTCCGCGAAAAGTCAGGCTAATCCTAGAACCAGTAAGGGCAAGCTTTTTCACTCCTTACCTAAAAGATGAACTTGCAAAATATAAATTATCCTCTCTGGCTGGGCAGATTAGTGGTGAATCACTCATTAATCTTTCTGAACTTAAAAAATCGAGGTTTAAATTATTTTTTAAACCGCTCAATTTTTACCTAGCTCCGAACAACAGCAATTTAGGATCTATTAATGGCTTTTTAACTTTTGCTGACAAAAATATTACCGATGCAAAACTTGAAATAAGCAATATTCAACTCAAAGATTTTAATGCACTTTTAGGGAAGCAAGACCTAGAGTTTGTGAGTGGAGAACTTAATGGAAAGCTAACGATTGAGAAGAAAAAAGCTAAAGGTGAATTTACTCTTTCAAAGGCTAATCTCAAAGACAGTTTAAGAAAGATTTCTCTTTCTGATGGTAGCGGAAAGTTTGTTTTAAAAGACAAAGAGCTTCAGGGTCTAGCAATTTTTAGTTTATTAGATAATCCTCTAAACCGTGTCTCATTCAGTGTTAAAGCTCTTTTTAACGATTTAAAAAAACCAAAGATAAATCTGGATTTTACTTCTCCACAAATTGCTTTCCAAAATTTTACGCTTGAAAAAAACAATTTAACTTTTAATGGTTTAGTCAAAAATCTTTTTGGCAAAATTAGTTTCGAGGACCCACAAAACCCCACACTGAATCTTGAGTTTGAGCCTTCAAGACTTAGTGCTTTGTCTCCTCAAATTGGACAAAAGAAAGTTGAATTTGTTACCGGAAAAATAAAATATGGAAGTAATACCCAACTCGATGTTTATAACTTAAAAGCAAAATTGGCTGATGATGAATTTTTACTTTTGAATGGAAATTTTAAACTTCCTGAAAAACAACCTTTAGAGCCTTTAAAAGTAAGAGTTGAATCTCAAACTAAATTGTCGACCTTACTTGAAATCTTGCCTTTATTAAACAAGGATATAAAAAGAGAGTTCCTCCAGAATATACAAAACCCAACAGGTTACTTGAGTAGCGATTTTGAAATCCTTGATTCTAAGCTTCATAAGCTAAAACTCAATTTACAAAATGTGGGTCTCCTTTATAAAAACCAAAAAATCACTAATGGTTCTGGAAAACTAAGCTTTCCAGGTTATGGAGTACTTGAGGTCGGTAATCTATCACTCCTTTACGGTAACAAGTCCAGTTTATTTCTCAATGGCAAACTGGAGCCTTCTAAGGAATTCCTGACAACAGCCTCAATTAATAGCTTTTTGGATTCGGTTGCCAGTTTTGACGGGAATTTACAAGGACTAATTGACCTTAATGACTTTATAGATAAAAAGACCCAACAAAAATTAAATTTTGCTTTGAATTCGGAAGCTTTGCTTCCAATAAACGCTGAAATAAAGCCAATAGAGGGGGGAATGTTCGAATCAAAGGTTAGCTCTATATTTAAAAATTTGGGCTCCCTAAATTCAAATTTGTTTCCAGCCGATAAGTTAAGTACAGAAGGATTTTTTAATGCTGATATATTAGTTCGACCATCTGATGGTTACTTTAAACTAGAAGATTTTGAATGTGCATTAAATGGATTAAACATTGCTGCTGAAGCCGAAGGAAAACCCGAGAACTTTAACCTTAAACTCTACACAGACCCCGTAATTGACTTAGGCCAGCTTTTTGATACTGCCAATAATTCTGTTAATTCTCAAACCCCAAATTTAAGAGGAGCTCTCATAGGTTGGGTTGAAAGCAATAATATAAATGCTTTTGATAAAAAATCTTTTTGGAATAACCTAAAGTTATCTCTCAGAACCGATGAACTGCAAAGTATAGAAATTGGACCCTTGGAACTAACCTCTCTGGAAGGCTATTTTGAATCAAAAGGTGGAAAGGGATACTCTACTTTGGTTGTTGACAAAGGAATTATAAAAAACCTTCCTTTTAATGAGTTGAATGTGGCTTTTAATCTTAAAGACAACTATTTACAAATGCCCGGTTTGGCCTTTAAAACAGCCGGTGGAGATGTTAATTTAAACGGTAATATTGAATTAGCAAACTGGGAGGGTCACTTTGTCGGTGATGCCAATAATTTAAATGTAGGAACGATTGCAAGAGGTTTATCCGGTCAGAGAGGCTTAAGCGGGACTGGAGATTTTACCTTTAAAGTGGATGGTCACCTTGGGAGCTTAATTAAGGGAGAAAAACCAGTCTTCGGGGCTGGTTCATTTAATCTAAAAAACGGAAATACTTCAGCAGTTCTTGATTTACAGAAAAAGTTAAACCTCGCTAATCTTGTTTTTAATGGTCCTTTAGCACTAAATATTAATTCCCTTTTGGAATTCCTCTCTCCAACTACTAATGGCTATTACAGGGCTCTATATGGTCGTTGGGAAGTGGACAAAGATTGGATTCTTATTCCTGAAGCCAGTTACAGAGGAACCAACAAATTAAACCTCAATACCAGCGGTCATTTCGAGAGAAAAAATTCAAAAATTAATTTCAATTTTATCGGTAGTATTCCTCGAATCCCTGTTCGGGTCAATCCTGGCTCGGAGTTTTCTAATATTTTTTCACAATTAAATTTTGCAAATATTCTTGGACATCTTCCAATAATAGACAAAATTATAGAAACCAGACCTCGTGTTTTTTCCTTTAATATGAATGGTAATTACAATAATCAACAGCAACTAAACAGTACTTCTTCCTCAAGCTTTAAATGGCTTGATAGCGGTTTACATTCAAATCTGCCAAAAGCAAAAATCCCCTCAAGGAATGGTTCTACCGAAAACACTCTAGAAGTACTTCCTGCCGAAGAAAAGCCTCTATCTAAATCTTCTCCTTGAAGAATAATCCCACACACACAGTATCCAAAGCTAAAGAACAAAATAGAGGCGCCCCCTTTATTAAAGGGGGCCGAGAATCCATCAGTAATTTCACAAATTCGTTTTGTTCGAGGGGGATTACCTTACCAACTTAAAAATATGAGCCGATTGATAGCCCGGATCAAGCCTTACATAATTCTTTCGGCCAGACCATTTGTAACTTATATTGGTTATTAAATCAACCATTTCGTAAGTTGCATTATCTGATAAACCAAAAGTTTCTAGCGGCAAGTCGACCGTGTCTTCATGAGCTTGAAAAGGACTAATGTTAATTACAACAATGATAATGTTTGAGTTATCACTTGTTCTTTTGCCGTAACAAAGAATGTTATCGTTACTGGAAGGATAAAACTCCAAGTTATTGTAATAGTGCAGAGCTTGATTATCTCGACGAATTGAATTAACAACAGAAATTAAGTTTGTTAAATTGGGCTCTGAATTAAAGTCTCTAACTTTTATTTCATACTTATCAGAATCCAGATATTCTTCACTTCCAGCTTCTATTGGTTTATTTTCGCAAAACTCAAAGCCCTGGAAAATTCCATAATTGGAATTCAAAGTTGCTGCAAGAATTAGGCGCTGTTCAAATGCTGGCTTTCCACCTTCTTGTAGAATTTTGGGCAAAATATCGGGAGTATTAGCAAAAAAGTTTCCTTTAAAATACAGTGTAGCCTCACTCTTGGTCAGCTCATTCATGTATTCTATTAATTCTTCCTTGGTGTTCCGCCAGGTAAAATAAGTGTAGGACTGTGTGAATCCAGCTTTAGCCAAATACTGCATTGGTTTAGGCATTGTAAAAGCTTCAGCCAAAAAGATAACCTCAGGATGCTTGAGTTTAATTTCTCTGATTACCCATTCCCAAAACTTAAAAGGCTTAGTGTGCGGATTATCGACTCTAAAAATTTTAATGCCCTTAGAAATCCAGAACTCGAAGATGTCCTTCATCTCATGCCAGAGCGCTTCAGCCTGTTCACAATTAAAATCAAGAGGATAAATATCTTGGTATTTTTTTGGAGGATTTTCAGCGTACTTTATGGTTCCGTCAGGCAATTGGTAAAACCACTCTGGATGCTCTTTAACGTAAGGGTGATCAGGCGAACATTGAATTGCAATATCCAGTGCAAGTTCAATTCCTTTTTCTTCGGCAGCCAATCTAAGTTCTTCCAAATCCTCAAAGCTTCCAAGCTCTGGATGGATAGATTTATGACCGCCTTCATGGCTTCCAATACCCCAAGGAGAGCCCGGGGAATTCTCATCAGCAATTAAACTATTATTTTTGCCCTTGCGGTTTGTCTTTCCAATCGGATGAATGGGAGGCAGGTACAAAACATCGAAGCCAAGCTGCTTCACATAATCCAAGCGTTCAATGCAGCTTTTTAAAGTGCCGGGTTTATCGACAGAATCAGTCTGAGAGCGGGGAAAAAATTCATACCAAGAGCTGTACTCGGCTTTTTTTCTTTCAACCCAAAGCTCTAATTCAGGCTCAAAGGTTGTAAGTAAAAATTTAAGCGGATTTTTTTCGATTAAGTTTGCAAAATCTTGATTAGTTAGAATTTTGTTTACCTTCTCCGGATCGCCTTCAGCAAGCTCCAAGAGTTTTACAAATCTCCATAAAGAGTTTTCGTGTTCTAGACTAATTATTTCGTTTAATTTTTTTAGAAGCTTTACACCCTCTAAGACTTCGCTTTGAACTTGCATTTGTGCATCACACTTTTTGCGAGTACCATCTAGCCAAGTACCCAAAGGGTCAAACCAAGCCTCAACGGTATAAACAAAAAGGTCGTTTTCATTAACCGTAAATTCTCCCTCCCATTCATTGTTAAAGGTCGAATGCAAAGGGAAATAAGTCCATTTATCTTCCTTTTTCTTTTTTAATTTAATGTTGGCTTTAATGATTTCATGGCCGTCTTTAAAAATTGCGGCTCGCACTTTGATGGTTTCGCCAACTATTACTTTTACCGGAAACAAGCCTCCATCAACCGAAGGCGATAACCGTTCTATTATTATTGCTGTTCTAATGAATGATTCCATAATTAGCATTCTACTTGGTTTATGAAAATAATTAAAACTGTAGTATGTTAGAAGTTACATTATTTATAGTATTTCGAAAAACTTAATTTAAGAAAGGCTTTTGAACTGTTAACTATCTACATGGTGTTAAAGAGACAAAAATAAAACTTAGGAAATAAAAATAAAGATTATGTAGAAGAATATACAAGTAGATGAAATATTATGTGTAACTTACCGATTAAATGCTTGTTTGGGAGGAATTTCAAAATTAATTATTTATCTAAAAAAGATAATCAACCCAATTCTCTTTTTGTGCCAAATCCACGTCCAGACCCAAACTATAATACACCAACTCCACTACCAGCAAGGCAACCTAATCCCTCTAAGGAACAGCCTAATCAACTAAATTTATAAAAAAATGGATCAGGTAGGAATTGAACCTACGACCAATCGATTATGAGTCGACTGCTCTAACCGCTGAGCTACTGATCCGGCTACTCATGCAAAATAAATTGCAAGAACTAAAGATTATCATGAAGAAAGAGAGGATACAAGGCCTAAGAAGAAGTGACGAAAAAAAAGATGAAAAAGCAAACTGCCTTTCATCTTTTTTTGCAAAAAAATAGACTTACTTAGTACTTTCCTATCCTACTTAGCCTAAGGATTCAATGAATTCAAGCAACTCTTTCTTTTGTTTGCCTTTAGGACGGCGTCTTAATTTTTTCTCGGAGAGATTAGTTAAACTAACTTTGATGTCAGGGCATCTTTTAATGATGGATGCAGCCACTTTAACTCTTACTGGAGTGCCATTCTCATCAACCGTTTTAATGGTTTGAAGATTAACCTCAAAACGTCTTTTGGAAGTTGGGTTGAAGTGAGAACGAAGGAAAGAATATCTCCAACCTTTGATTGCTTTTTTGCCCGTAACTTGACAGACTCTTCCTGACTTTGACTTGATGAATTTTGACATATCTTCTCCTCGAAATAAATAAATTTTCTGACTATAAGACTATAAAAGGTTTAACTGTCTTGCTCTCTTAATAGTGCTAGCAAGCTTTCTTTGCAATCTTGAAGTAAGCCCATGAACATAATGGGGTACTATTCTTGCGGCTTTTCCTTCGCCGGTTAAAAATCTCTTTAACAAATCAGTGTTAAGAGGGTCTAAATCATGCTCTGATATTTCGATTTTTCTTTTCTTCTTTTTCACAGTTCACCTAATGGCCTAAATAAAAGACCTAAACAAACGACTAGACTAACGATTAGTACAGGAAACAATAAACTAATCTGAAAAAATTGTCTACCCTTTAGTAGTAATAATTTCTTTCAGAGCTTAATATATTACCACTGTGACAAAACATATTCAAGCAGATAATTTTTATTTATTAAGGCAAATTGTGCCTTTCTTAAAGCCTTATCAAAAACAGATTTGGGTAACTTTAGCTTTTATTCCTTTTATTGCACTCTTTCAGGGAGTGCAGCCTTTTTTACTTAAGCAAGCAATAGACCGTATAGCCAAGTCCCAAGAGCATCAACAAGAGCATCAAATTTACAGCGGTTTTTGGCAAAACTTTTATCATTCCTTCTGGTTCTTGCCAACAGTACTCTTTGTGGCTTTGCTTTTACTTTTTGTATTAAGAACTGTCCAAAATGCCATTGTTCAAGACATAGGCCAAAAGTTTGTCTCAGATATTCGCTCCAAACTTTTTTCTCATCTTCAAAATTTATCGATAGACTTCTTTGAAAAAAACCAAACCGGAAAGCTCCTGACAAGGCTTACAAATGATATTGAAGCTTTGAGTGAAACTTTTGCTTCTGGCTTAGTAGGTGGCGCTAACGATATATTTTCTCTCTTAGGAATATCTTTGTTTATGCTCTATATTGATTGGAGGCTGACGCTAGCTCAAATGCTTTTAATTCCAATCCTTGCATTGCTCACAAGAAGTTTTGAAAGCTCATACCGCAGGGCCAACGCTGATTCTCGTGTTCATTTGGCCCAACTTAACAGTATTTTCCAAGAGAGTCTTATGGGACTTCCCATTATTAAAATCTTTGTTCAAGAAAATAAATTAAGTAAAAACTTTAAGCAAAGTAATGATGCTTACGTCAAAGCCAATGATAAAGCCATTGCTTCGGACTCTATGTTTTCGGCGGTTATTGAGCTAGTTGGAATAATTGCAATCATTGCGGTAATTCTTGCCACGCTTCTCTTTGCCCAGCACATGACGGTAGGCAAGTTAATTGCTTTTGTAAGTTATGCCCAAATGTTTTATAACCCGATTAGAAGCTTAAGTGAAAAGTTTTCAACTTTCCAAGCGGGTTTTACTTCGATGGAACGCATAACCGCTCTGCTCAACGAGAAACCAAGCATTGCAACTTTAAATGGCTTATTTCCTGCTCTCTCTCGGTCAGAGGATAGCCAAGACAGAGTCAAGCCAAAACTAAAAAATACAAATATTAGTTTTAAGTCTGTGAGCTTTAAGTACAACACGGAGGAAGATAAAAAAATTCTTGCTGATGTTTCTTTTGATTTGCCCGAAGGGCAAAGTCTTGGCATTGTCGGACAAACAGGCTCGGGCAAAAGCACTTTAATAAAGCTTCTCTGTCGTTTTTACGACCCCACTGAAGGCGCCATTTTTATAGACGGACAAAATATAAAAGACATTGATCCTTATGATTTAAGGCGTCAAGTCCTGATGGTTCCACAGCGCAACTTTTTATTTAGCGGAAGTATAAAAGACAACTTAAAACTTGATAAACCTGAAATAACCGATGAAAACTTAAACCAACTGTCGGAAGAAATTGGCTTAACCCCTATTTTGGATAAATTCCCAAGTGGCTTAAACTCCGAGCTCAGAGAGCGAGGTGTGGATTTATCGAGCGGTCAAAAACAATTAATTTCTCTGACTCGCGCCATTATCCAAGAACCAGAAGTTTTAATCCTCGATGAGGCCACGGCAAGTCTGGATTCATACACCGAAGGACTTGTAACAAACGCTATTAAAAAAATCCTTCACAGTGGAAAGACAGTTATATTCATTGCTCACCGTCTCAATTTAGTTAAAGAGTGTAATCAAATTATTGTTTTACAGCACGGAGAAATTGTTGAGCAAGGAACACATGATGAATTAGTAGAGAAAAAAGGTTACTACTCTCAGCTCTATGAGCTTAGTGAGATGATTTAGTGTATTAAGCTTAATCGTTTAGAGCTCTTTCGTTAATTGTATTAATTGTTTCAGTATGATCCACAGGCTGGCGATGAGGTCTTAATTCAACCCTCTCAAATGGTTGCGAACCCCTAACAAATCTGTCAGCTTGATCTGGGTTATCGGTCTCAGTTGGGGTTGAACGCTGATAAAAATTTAGATTCTGTCCAACTCCATAAGAAGACACAATACCTTGAATTCCATTAATAACTTGCGATGTTGTAATCGGCCTTTGAATATTAGGATCTCTTGTTTCTGGACAAGTTGTTTGTCCAGAAGCAGCTTCTCTTAAATGCCATTCCGGTTTGTATGAATGCCAAGTACTGTTACTTGGCGCATTAGGGGGTCTTATAGGACACCAGCTTGCTTCTTCTGGAGGCATATTTGTAATTTTTAATATTAAGTAGTTTAAATTTAATTCCTTAAAATTAAGAACTGTTTATCTAATATAAACAAAAAAGAGCCGCAACCCGAAGGAGCGACTCTTTATTTTATTAGCTTTTCACTAAAATTTACATTTGGTCATTCATAGCTGGAGCTTCATAGCTAGCTTCTTCACCAGCATAGTTTGAAGGAACAGCTTCGTAGTGGTCATGACCGTGAACGGCTGGACCGCAACCAACTGGAACTGGCATTCTTCTAACCATTGCAGGACCACAACCAACTGGAGCTACGTGACGAACAACGGTTGGAGCTGGAGCGCATCTGCGAACTTGAGGTGCACATCTTCGAACCTGTGGAGCGCAACGACGAACCTGTGGTGCACATCTGCGTACTTGAGGAGCGCATCTGCGTACTTCTGGTCTGTGGCAGCATCTCTTTGGTTTTGGAGAACATCTGCGAACCTTTGGTTTGCAGCAACGAGCCTTAGGTTTATGGCATCTGTGACGCTTTGGAGCGCAGCAGCGTGCTTTTGGTCTGCAATGACGAACTCTAGGACCGCAACCAACTGGAGCATTTCCATCGGCCATCAAGTCATCTTCGACATTACCAAGATTAGAAACATAATCCTCTGAAGAGGTTGATTCTTCACTAACTACTTCATTTGATTCAGTAGTTTCAGTGGAAGCGTCTACATCTTCATCAAGATTTAAGTCGTTTACAGCGATCAAAAGATCACTTAATGGACCGTCTGTAGTTGCAACAGGAGCGTTGAGAGCGGTACCTTGCAAAGATGCAGAGGTATTGGTATCAAAGCTTAAACCTGATAGGAACATACAGAACGCTAAAAGTACGTTCAGCATTAAACATCTCTCCTGTAGAGTTTGTTAAGTAAGGTTTTCATAGTCATTATGCCCGACACTCTTACACAAAAAAAACATTTTGTTATACAAGTTAACAATCTGTAATTTGCTAATGTTTTGTATTAGTCGATGAATTCAAGGATTAGGCCTTGTTTAAAATTTAATTAAGGAAGTAAGCCTTTTTAAAGTTCAGCTAAATAAAGTAAGAAAATAGAAATATCCTAAAAGGTATTTAGTAATTTATTTGTTCTAGGCAAAATAACTCAGTGCCAATAAATAAGATTTAAAACCAAAACCTGTAATTTGTCCAACGCAGACTGGAGCTATTAGAGAGGTTTTTCGAAATTCCTCACGTGCATGAATATTTGACAAATGAACTTCCACAGCCGGAATTTCAACCGAAGCAATAGCATCACGAATTGCAATACTTGTGTGAGTATAAGCTCCAGGATTAATAATTAAACCATTGTATTTTTCTGATTTGAGCAAATGAATTTTATTTATTATTTCTCCCTCAGTGTTACTTTGCCAACACTCAATTTGGAGGCTCAGTTCAGCTGCTTTGGTTTTAATTAAGTTATTAATATCACCAAGTGTTTCTTTACCGTAAACTGTTACTTCTCTCTGTCCGAGAAGATTTAGGTTTGGACCATGAATAATAAAAATTTTTTTACTCATAAATTTTTTAATTTAGTTAATAAATCTAATTTTGCATTTTTCATTTTATTTTTTTTACATAATTTTTAGAAAAAATATTTGTAATGTGCGGAAAATTATATTATTTACAGAAAATCCAATAAATTTGAATAATTGTCGACACATTACTTATTTTAAGAACCTTAAAATAAAAAAATAACACTCTGTTAACGTCCGTTCTAACCTGTTACAATCATAGTAAGTTGGGCTTATTAAAAATATGAGTAATAAATATGCCTCCTACATTCGCGTATCAACAGACAAGCAAGGTGATTCCAAGCTAGGAATAGAAGCACAACAGAGAATTAATAGCAACTATATTAAAAACGTAAATGGTGAACTAATCAAAGAAGCCATAGAAATAGAAACTGGAACAAATAAAACAAGAATTAGCATTAAGCAAAGTCTAAACCTTGATTCTCTTCTAAAAAAAAGGCCAATTTTAAAAGAGCTAATTGAATACTGCCAAAAAGAAAAGGTGACATTAGTAATTAAAGATTTATCCAGGCTTGGAAGAAACCAGTTATTAATTAGCTTTTTAATGCAAGCTGGAATCAATTTTATTTGTGCTGATGCACCAAGCGATTCTCCGTTCATCCTACAAATTAAAGCAGCAGTTTATGAAGAAGAGGCAAGATTAATATCAAAACGGACTATTGAGGCTTTACAGTCCAAAAAAGCGCGTGGCGAAAAACTCGGCAACGAGAAAAGCCTTAAGGAACATAGATGGAAGCAGGCTCAATACAAAATAGAAGAAGCAAAACAATATTATTCGTCTTTAGAAAAAAGGCTTTCAAGAATGAAAACCGAAGGAAAAACCTATAAACGAATTTCGGAAGAACTAAACCACGATGGAATTAGAACCAGAACTGGAAAGGAATTTAAGCCTATGACAGTAAAAAGAATTATGGAAAGAGTAAAAACTCTGCCTGAAAAATCATTTAATAACGCTTCTTAAAAAGAAAATCAATAATTTTTCCAGCAAATAATGCTAGAACAAATACTGCTACGACTAAAAAAAATAATGCTAAATCCATAAATCACCGGTTAGAAACTTTGTTTTGTAAAGTTATATTGACCATCTAAAATAAAGTTTTGATTAATAAGAAACCCGATTTATTTAGTTGCACCCAAAATATGGAAACCAGCATCAACGTGAATATTTTCTCCTGTAATACCTTTAGAAAGATCGGATACCAAGAAAAGCGCAGTATCGCCAACTTCTTCGGTGTCTGTATTTTTTCTTAAAGGAGAAATCTCAGCTATTTCCGAAATTAAAGAACCTATGCCAGAAATAGCGCTTGAAGCTAAAGTTTTAATTGGCCCAGCCGAAATGGCATTAATGCGAATTTTTTTAGGCCCTAAATCATTGGCAAGATACTTAACTGAACACTCCAGAGCGGCTTTTGCTACGCCCATTACATTGTAATTCTTGACTACTCTTTCACCACCTAAGTAGGTTAAGGTAACAATACTTCCACCACCATTAGCTTCTAACAGAGGCTCTGCATGCTTGGCTACAGCCGCCAAAGAAAAAGCACTAATATCATGAGCGAGAAGGAAACCTTCCCTAGATGTGTCCACATAGCGGCCTTCTAATTCCGCTTTATTCGCAAATGCCAAACTGTGTATTACAAAGTCAATCTTTCCACCAAAGACGTTCGAAATTTTGTTAAAAGCTTCTTTCAGTTGCTCTTCGGAGGTTACATCGCATTCAAAAGTATTAGAAACATTCATTTCTTCTGCAATTTTTTCGACTCTCTCTTTGAGTCTTCCTTGATAAGTGAACACGAGCTCGGCACCAGCTTCATTAAGAGAATTAGCAATTCCCCAGGCAATACTCCATTTATTAGCAATCCCTAGAATTACACCTTTTTTGCCTTTTAAAATTCCACTACGAACTGACACTGGCTTTTCTTGAACCTCTGTATTCAACTTAATGTCTCCTTTGAGTTTTGAAGCTTTAATTTAAGACTTCTATTATATTAAACTTTATTTTTTGTTTTGTTTATGGCTTTGCAAATTACTTTAATTTCAAAAATGGCTAAGGTTATTTAAATTGTGTTACTATAAAAAATATAAATTGATAACAAATTCTTAATCTTTAAATTATTTAATTGAATCTTTTAATAACTTTCTATTTATGAAAATACTTAATAGTAACAGTCATAGGCATGCATTCAAGCTTTATAGTGCTGTAACCACTAGCTCAAATACATCACCAGCAACTGCTAGTGTAGATGATCTAATCGCTCAATTGGCACCAAGTGAAAATACCAAAAATTCTAAAGAAAGACAGTCAAAAGCAGAGCTAAAGTACCCTGACGCTAACCCAAACAGAGAACCCGATTTCCAAAACGAATTTTTAACTGATCCCAAACCGATTGTTGAACGCTGGATTTGCACTGTTAAAGAATATTGGTGGGCCCTTGGAATCGGAGCTCTAGCTGCTTTAACTTATGCAATTACTAGCGCTAAAATCTATCGCTATAAAATGGGAGAGGCTGAAAAGGCCCACCAAGAAGAAAAAGCCGAAATTAAAGATAAAGTCAGCAAGTTAATGAAAAATGGTAAATTTTCAACCAAAGACTTGGAAGAGGCATTTTCAACTGGTAGCTCTGATTTAGATTGGAGAGATGATGAAAAAATAAAACGTAAACTTATCAAGGAAGTTCTTGAAGAAGAAAGAACAAAGTATGGACTTGATGATTCTCTAATTACTGCCATTTCAACCAGATCTACAACACAAAGTCATTTAAACCTTGATAGTTTTGATCATGAAGATTACCAAAGTTACGCTGAATATGGAAAAGCCATAAAAGAACACATAAAATTGATGCTTCCTAACAAGATAAATAATTTAAAGTATTATGCGAATTTATAATCTCTAAAGAAACAAACAGCTAACCTTTTTCTTCCACTGATACTGCCGTAGCTTTCTTAGGTTTAGGTAAATCTAAACCTTTATAGTCAAAATAAAATTCTGATTGGTCGCGACTAAGAGTTAATTTTTTAATGTCATAAACTAATGCTTCGCGCGAATAATCGCTCATTTCAAAATCGTTGGTGTTTATGATACAGTCTGTCGGGCAAACTTCTGTGCACAAACCGCAGAACATACAAAGTCCTTGGTCAATATAAAACTCTTGAACCTTGCCTTTAGCTGTTGGATCTGGAATTACAGTTATACATTGGTCTGGGCAAACTCTCTCACACTGCTTACAAGCAATGCATAAATGTTCTCCGGTAATTGGATTAACATTTAAAGCTAACCTGTGACGAGAGTTTGGATAAAGAGTTGGTAATTCATCAGGATAAGAAGTACTAACCGGGTCTCTGGTTGATTGTTTTAAGACCGTGCCCATCCCTTCAGCAATGTGGCCTGCGCCTTTAAATACCTTGTCTAAAACCATTGAAATCCCCTAATGAAACTGATTATCAAAAAAGTAAATGAATAAAAAAATAATATCAAAACTCAGTAAGAAAGGCTCATGTTTGTTTTTAAATTTAGCGTTTCAATCGGATCAGGCAAAAAGTAATCGTAGCCACAAGTTGATTTAATGAGCCATTTTGCGACATTAGGATTTTTTTGCAAGAAACCATGCAGGTATGTTCCTAAAATATGCCCATTTCCATATTGCTGGAAAAGCCCTTCAGTTGTATCGTTTGCATTGTTTCCTCCACCTTGAATAACTTTAGCTAATGGAGTTTGTCCTTTTAAGAAAGTCCTTCCGCCATGGTTTTCAAAGCCTACTAAACTGCCAAATTGCTCGCTGAAAGCAACAACATTTCCAATTATTCTCTTCTCACCTTTTTTAGAATTGAGCGTGTAAAAATCTAAAATATCTAAACCTTTGAGAGTGTGACCAGAAGCTGATTCATAACTTGTACCCAAAAGTTGGTAACCGCCACAAACACCAATAAAAATACAGCCATTAGCGATTAAATCAGCAATTTCGTTTTTTCTTTGCAAAATATCATTGACTATTTTCTCTTGGTCATTATCTTGCCCACCGCCCAAAAAAATAATATTTGAGTGTGGTTCAATTCGCTCTCCGGGATAGCAATCCTGCAAGCTTAAATCAATTCCAATTTGTTCTGCTAAAAAAGACAAGACAACAATATTGCCTCTATCACCATAGAGAGACATATGTTTTGGGTACAAATGACAAATTTTTATACTCAATTTTAATTAGTTCCTAAATAATTACCAAATAATTAACATGGCTCTAATAGTATCTAAATAATCAAAAAAGTTCTACAAATTGCAGACAAAACTACTAAAACTAAAGAGATTGGAATAAGAACTTTCCAAGCCAAACCCATTAGCTGATCCGAGCGGAAGCGAGGAAGAGTAGCGCGAATCCAAATAGCAAGTCCAATAAATAAATAAGATTTAATAAGTAAAATTGTTGCGCCAGGAAACCAACTTAAATCTCCAATTGGAGTTAGTTTTAGTGAATTTGCTAAAAATGTATCGAAGGTTGGAATTCCAGAATAAGTGCTACCAAAGAAAATAATTGCCAACAATGTGCTCACAATAAACAAATTGGTGTACTCTGCCAAAAAGAATAAAGCAAATTTCATACCGGTAAATTCAGTATTAAAACCACTGACTAGCTCAGATTCTGCTTCTGGAAGGTCGAAAGGAATACGGTTAACTTCAGCCAAAGTGCAAAAGTAAATTAAAAAAGCCAAAACAGGCATTAAAACAGCCAGTAATATACTTAGTCCAATTCCTAAAGGAGTGAAGTTTTGTGGATTTAAAAAAGTACCAGCCGCAAAAATGTTCCAATCTAAGATGCCGTTGGATTGTCTTGTTCCAATTTCTTTTAGGTTTAAGCTTCCAACCAAAACAATAAAACTGACAATTCCTAAAACAAAAGGAATTTCATAACTAATAGCTTGAGCTGTACTTCTTAAGCCTCCGATCAGAGAGTACTTATTGTTACTCGCCCAGCCAGCCATTATAAGACCCATTACAGCCAGAGAAGAAACTGCAATTACAAATAAAAGGCTGGAAGGAAACTCTGTTCTTGCAAAAGGGCCAATGCCACCACCAGCTACCGACATGAGAGGCAAAAAGGCAATAACGCTAGGTGTAAAGAAAAGAGCCGGAGCTAAGAAAAACAAAACTTTATCCGCTTTAGCGGGAACAATGTCTTCTTTAAATAAAAGTTTAAGCGCATCAGCAAAGGTTTGTAAAAGACCGTTGGGACCCACTCTGTTCGGGCCAAGCCTCGTGGTCAGCAAAGCCAAGAATTTACGCTCAAATAAAACAAGTAACATGGCATTAATCGGGATAAAAGTCATAACGGCAGCCAACGGAGCGGTTGCCGCAGCAAACTTTATTATTTCTTCAGGCAAGCCAAAAGGCTTTAGTAACATTGGAGTTAAAATAACAGCTGCAAAAGTAGCTGCCAATGCACCACCAAAAGAAGCTCCAATCCAAAAGAGTAAAACTAAAAAAAACTTAATTGCTTCTATGAACACAGGCTTATTTTCGCGCTTCTGGCCACGATAATTATCAAGAATATTAAGTTTGCCTTTTTGATTAAAAAGATTTTTTAATTGTGACTCAGATAAATCTGCTAACTGGTTCTCTACTGACATAAGATATTGAATTCGGATAAAACAAAATTTTAGCTAAGTTTTTAATTATTTAGTTGAAATTAGTTGATAAAAACTATTTTAAATAATTTCACACAGCATGCTTTGTTTGCATAAAAAAAGCTGACGTTTTGCCAGCTTTTTACTTAATTCAAATAATCGTACATTTCAGGATGTCTTGTTTCACGTAGTTTCTTCAAAGCTCTTGCTTCAAGCTGTCTAACACGCTCCCGCGTGATATCAAGAATTTCTCCAACTTCCTCAAGCGTGCGCGGTTCTCCTGTCTCATCAAGACCGTAGCGTAAAACCACAACTGCTTTCTCTTTAGGAGTTAAAGTTTGATCCAAGAAATTAAGAAGATCTTTTCTTAAGAGTCTGTCAGTTGCCTCTTGGTCTGGGCTTGCACGAAGAGTGTCTGAAATAAACTCTTCGAGTGTTCCTTCGTCTTCACTACCAATTGGAGAATGAAGTGAGACGGGGGTTCTCATAGCAGCCATTACTTCACTCAGTTTATCGGTGCTGATTTGAAGAATAGCAGCAAGTTCCTGAACGGTTGGACGTCTACCAAGTTCCATAGCAGCCTGACGAGCAACGTTTTTTACACGCTGGATGGTCTCAACCATGTGAACGGGAATCCTTACGGTTCTAGATTTGTCAGAAAGCGCACGAGTAATACCCTGACGGATCCACCAAGTTGCATATGTTGAAAACTTGAACCCACGAGTATGGTCAAATTTTTCGGCAGCACGAATGAGACCCAAATTTCCTTCTTGAATAAGGTCTAGAAAAGGCAAGCCACGATTAATATATTTTTTAGCAATACTTACTACAAGCCTTAAATTATGACGGACAAGAAGTCTTTTGGCTTGTTCTTCACCATCTTTGATTCTTCTCGCAAGCTCGATTTCTTGCTGCGCATCCAAAAGAGCTACACGACCAATTTCACGCAAATAAAGCTTTACCGAATCCTCGGTTAAGGGAGATTCTTCGATGGCTTCAACTTCATCATTCAAGCCTTCTTCGGCTATTTTTTCCTCTTCTTTTTTTAATTCATCTTCCAAAAAAAGTGAATCAAGTTGTTCTTCAATCAGTAGTGATGCGTCATCTATAATTTTGACCATTTAAAAAAGCTCTCCTAAAAAATGTTGACGGGACCATTGCAAGACTTATGAAAAGCGCATAAAAGATTTCTCAATCCGTTTTGTTTTGTACTGAACCCTTCGAATCAAACCATCCACTCATTTGTATATTTATAATGGATATCCAACTTTGTGAGTTGGTTAAATATAATTTTTGGTTAACACAATCAATCGAATTAGAGATCTTACATTTTGTAAAGCTCTAAAGTCAAAGTTTTAAGCTAATAGTTAAAATTATTTAATATATATTTAAGCTCCCGAACAAATATTAACAATTATAATTTTGTTTAATCACATTCAATGGGGTGCTTCGTTTTAAGAGGCTGAGAGTCACAATCCCGACAACCCACAGAACCTGATCTGGGTAATTCCAGCGGAGGGAGAGGCAAGTGCAAATTAATTTTTTAGAACATAAAAAAAAACAATTTCATCATTTCCAGAAGAGCTTAAAATCAAGCTCACAAACATCACGAAGTACACCTCTCAATAATATAAATCAGGTTTTTAACTTTCCAAAGTCTCAAACTCAGCTTTCAGAAGACCAATCAAATTTTTTCTGGAGAAGTTTTAAATGGCTCAAAAACCATGTAGATTTAATTCAGATGAGCGTTTTAATATTTTTATTCGGCAACATTATTTCCATACCAATTTCCCATGCTATAAGAGTTTGGAACTACCGAAAAACCCATGAACTAACTCAAAGAGCTCTGGAAAACAAACCAAGGAAAAGCTGGTCTGACAAGTTTTTCAATTTTTATAATCAAGGAAAACAAAGTAATCAGGTTGATGTATTCACCGGCCTTCGGAATGACATTGCTTTGCTCATTCTTGGCTTTTTAACATATACTCTGCCGGTTTTAGCTTTTGACAAGCTTGGACAGACAATTGGACAAAACCAAGTAGTTAAAGCTATTAAAAATGGAGAACTAGAAATAAGTGGAAGAGAAGAATCTAACAACTTGTGCGGTTATCTGGGCGGACTCATTGGGCTTATACTTGGACTTATAACTAATGATCTTCTTAAATCGAGCATCAAACCAATAATGGAGCAATTTATTGGTAAACAAATGCTACAGAACAAAGAGGGTTTATCGAAAATCGGGTTTAATACCCAAAAACTTAATCAAGAATTAACTTCGCTGAATAGTATGGTTACTGGAATTTAAAAAACAAGACAATTTAATCTTAAAAAATTTAGGGTTAACTTGGTCTATAAAATACTAAATTCTTAAAGTTTCAAATGATGATACCAGCCAGCGGAAACATTATTTCTTCAGTTCCTCAAATTCAAGCCTCAAACAACGGAACAATTAGTAAGGAACAAGCCATAGTGTTAAAGAGTCATATATTAGGAATAAATAATATAGCAGGTGTGGTAAGACCAATGTCTGCTAGATTTCTCAGAAATTATTTTCAAAGTAGTGTTAAAGAGATTTCTCTTACACAAGAAGAAATTACAAGAATAATGGAAGCTGTCCACAAAAGAGATGGAGGATACTCAATAGCTACACCTCACAACCCCGCTTTAATGTCAGCCCTTAATAAAGCTAAAGCAAACGGTAGAAATGGTACTTATACTAGCGAATTCCAACCAGTAGCATTCATATCAAATTTTCCTGCTGAATCTGATTATTATTCAGCTTTTGGTTCAGCCCTTGTTCAAGCTCAAATCACAGTTGAGAATGGAAAGGCAGTAAATGTAAAATATAAAATTAATGATGATTACACTTGGAAAGGTGGCGCTGAAACTTTATTCCAGATAGATAGAAGTACTTACACTTTACTTAGTAATTACTTTAAGAGCAATAGAATTAGCAGAGCTCATGGAATAGAAGTAACAGAGGAGTCAAGAGGATACTATTTCTTAAGAATTCAAGACGAGTTTTTTACCAACACTTTTGAAAGACATGGACTGGCTAAAACATTCAATATAATAAGTCCTAAATGGAGCAATGCGATAAATATCAATATTCCAGTCAGATAAAAATGTCATTTACAGCAAACTAGTAACTTAATTTTTGCTCTGAAGACTTACTTGAATATTTGAAAAATTGCAACAACAAAATCAATTTAACACCGAATGAAAGCGGAGAACCAATTTTATTTGGCAAATCCCAATCTAAAAACCAGGCCGAAAGAGTGTCGCAAAGAGTAATTAGCAAAATAAACAAAATAAAATAAAGACTCAGACCTTCTCCAGACTTAAGAACATAATTTTTATATATTTGAGGAAAAACGTAAGTTAACCATCCAATCTGCGAAATGGAGCCTAACAATACTAAAGTGGATTTTGACAGTTGATTTGAACAAACTAAATAAATTCCGACAGCTAACCCAATTAGAAAAAGAAAAGTTAAAGCTTTAAGAACTTTCCGATCAATTGTGGGCAAAGCAGACGAGAAATGCAAGAACTGAAAGTGCTGAACTAATAGGCAAACTAAACCAATACAGCTAACTAACTTGTACTGCCAAGGCATAGAACGGCCGAAAGCATAAACCAAATCAAGAATATAAGCTGAAAAAAGAATTGAATGAGTTAAAAGGCTTAGCTTTTTTATATGCTCAACTAGGCGATTATGAAAGAGTTGTGGCAGCAAATAAACCAAATACAAAAAAGTAGAAATATTAAGCGTAAAGTTTCCAATTTGCTGACTAATTGAATGATTTAACAATTTAAGCTAAGGCTTTAGCCTTATTCAACTTAAACATAAAAGCTCTAAGCTCTCTCAAATCATCCATTAAAGGAGCAAACTGCTCAAAGGTTAAACTTTGTGGCCCATCCGAAAGAGCATTCTCAGGGTCTGGGTGAATTTCAATCATCAATCCATCAGCTCCGGCAGCGATACCAGCCATAGCCATAGAAGCAACTAAGGCTTTTTTACCGGTACCGTGAGAGGGATCAACAATAATTGGAAGATGACTTAATTTTTTAACCGCTGGTACAGCCGATACGTCAAGGCAGTTACGAGTATATTTAGAATCGAAAGTTCTGATTCCACGCTCGCAGAGAATAACTTTACTGTTGCCATGGTGCATAATTCGTTCTGCCGCTAAAAGCCATTCATCAATAGTAGAAGACATTCCACGTTTTAATAAGATTGGCTTATCCACCTTACCTAAATCGTTAAGCATAGAGAAATTTTGCATATTTCTCGCACCAACCTGCAAAATATCGGCGTTTTCGCAAACAACGTCCAAATCACGGATATCCATGATCTCGGTTACGATTGGAAGCCCTGTTTCTTGTTTAGCTTGTTTTAAAAGCTTAAGACCCAATTCACCAAGACCTTCAAAAGTCCTGGGAGCAGTTCTAGGTTTATAAGCTCCGCCTCTTAAAATTTTGGCGCCAGCCGCTTTAGCAGCTTTGGCAGTTTGCATAATCCCTTCTTCAGTCTCTACCGAACAAGGACCAGCCATTACAATTAAATCTTCATTGCCACCTATAATCACTCCAGGAGCGACTTCAATAGCTGAATCAGCATATTGGGTAGTTCTACTTGCTAAACGAAATGGCACTTGCACTCTTTCTACCGCTCTCACACCGGTAATCTCTTCAAATAAATCCGGGCCAGCAATTTTTGTTTCATCACCAATTAAAGCAACCACCGTTTGTATTTTGCCTTTGTTTATAATGGCTTGGAATCCAAGTTCTTTAGCTTTCTCAACAACCTTGTTTATTTGCTCTTGAGAAGCGTTGGGCTCCATGATCACGATCATAAATATCTCCTGGATTTATTTATAGAAAAACATAATAGCTTTTATGATAACTCGTCCCCTCTCCAAATCCAAAAAATCCGGGAAAAATATTAATCATTATATTTTCCAAGTGCAAAAGGGAATATGCAAATTAGTAAAATATGAATATTTCTTTAGTCCAACCCTCTATTAGCAAAGCAAGTAGCAACACCGTAAGCCCAGAAGATTTTTTATTTAAAATGGGTGGCTTTGGCGTTTTGCTCTTTGCACCAGCTTATTCTTTACTTCAAAATGGATTAATTGATTACAAATCCTTACTTTTATTCGAAGGAATATTCTTCGCTAACCCGCATTTAGTCTCTAGTTACCTTAAGGCTTATACAGAAAAGGCTGAAATAGAGCGCAACAAGTTTTACACAATTTATACGCCTCTTTTACTTTTAGCAGTTCTTTGTTGCTTTGTTTACTCCTTTGGAAGCAGTTTTATTTGGGTCTTAGGAAGCGTCTATTTTTACTGGCAATGGTGGCATCACGCCCGCCAGAGCTTTGGTTTAGGAAGACAATTTCAGAGGCGGGCGCAAATCCAAACGCTGGAAAATTTTGATTACAAACTTAACGATATTGCCCTCTGGAGCGTAGCTGTCCTCGGTATTTGCTTAAAATCCAATGTTGCTGGAGACTATTATGAAGGCATTCCAATTCGCTCTTTGCACTTGCCTCTTCCATTGGTATTTGCAATTTTGATTGGTGTCTTTCTTGTAGCAGCCTTCTTTATTAGCAGACAAATACAAATATTTTATAAACATAAAATTGTTCAATGGGCATTTATCACACATTGGTTTACACAAAGCTTTGTTTTTATTTGCTTCTTTGGCCTCTTACCAACAGACATTGGAATAATTGCGGCTTCGTTCTGGCATTGTACGCAGTATATTAGCTTCGTTAAAAAGCACCAAGAGGAGAAAGCCAACAGAGGATTTATTGAAAATACTTTTTGGAGTAACCTCTTTAATAAAGAGAATTGGACAAACTACCTTATTATTTTAATTACACTTAGTTTGGTTTTGCCGGCTCTCAACCTTGGAATAAGAACAATGCAAATTAATGCAATAGCTTTAGGGTATTCACTTGCCATTACTTTTCATCATTACATCCTGGATGCCGTCTTGTGGACAAGAAAAGAGGTTGAATGGAGTTTAAACCCTAATCGTAAATCTTTAACAACATAAACTTCATCAAAAAGGGTATGTAATATTGGTGATTTATAGCAAGCAGTAATTACTATTAGGCAGGTAATTTAACAATGGGGATGGGCTCTATCGGCGGTTCTGAATTTGATCCACTTTCGGCAATACAACAAATGCAGGGTCAAAAAATTGACAGCATGCAATCAATGCTATCTGAGTTGCCGAGCGACGTTAGTAGTGGTTCTTCTGGAACGAGTCAAAATTTAGGAAGCTTACTAAGTGACACCTTTTCAAGTAATTCAGGTTCATCTGGCTCTTCAGGCTCATCCGGAAGTGGATTTAGCCCGTTTGCAAATGACAGTAGTATCGCTTCGATTAGAAGCGGTCTTTCACTCGAAGATAATAGTTAAAAACAGAGTTCAAAGAAATTATTTTTAAATTGAAAATTAGTATTAAAAAAACAATTTGCCGAAAATTTAAAATGTAATTTAACCTTTAAAAACATTTAAGGGTTTATTTTTACACATGAAAGTATTTGCAGGAATCGAAGGTGGTGGAACTAAATTTAACTGCCTATTTGGCTCTTCACCACAAGATATAAAAAAAGAAATTGTAATTCCAACAACCTCTCCGAAAGAGACATTACAAAAAGTTATAGATTTTATAAAAAAAGAAACACAATCTTATGATCTTGCAGCCATTGGTGTTGGATGTTTTGGCCCTCTAGACTTGAATCCCGCCTCTGGGACTTACGGTTACATAACCTCTACCCCCAAAGAGGGTTGGCAAGATACAAATATTGTTGGTCTTTTAAAAGAAGAATTTAAAGTCCCAATCAGTTTTGACACAGACGTAAATGCCGCTTTAATGGGCGAAAAGCAATGGGGAGCGGGGCAAAACCTAGATGATATAGTTTTTCTAACAGTGGGGACTGGCATTGGGGGAGGCGCAATGTCTAATAGTAAATTAATTCATGGAATGCTTCACACCGAAATGGGACACATTAAAGTTCCAATACACAAAGACGATAGCTTCGAGGGTTGCTGTCCCTTCCATAAAAACTGCCTAGAGGGAATGGCCTCTGGAACAGCGATCGAAGAGAGATGGAAAATTAAAGCTACAGAGATTCCACCAGATCATCCTGCTTATGAGCTTGAGGCTTACTATTTGGCCTGTGGATTAGTAAATATTGTTTGTCTACTCTCGCCACAGAGAATTATCATGGGAGGCGGAGTTGCAAAGACAGAAGGTTTGCTAGAGAAAGTAAGAAGCAAAACCAAAGAGCTTCTCAACGGCTACATAAAAACTAAAGAAATTATAGAGAATTTAGATAACTACATCATTCATCCAGCCCTCGGTGACCGTGCGGGTTCTTTGGGTTCTTTAGCTTTGGGGTTTAGACAAACCAACAACTAACAAACGTCATCTAGTCCTCACGTTAAAATTAAGATTCCGAGACAAGCTCGGAATGACGATGGATAAATCTAAGGAATTCTATCCAATCTCAAGAAACACTCTGGGAAAAAGGTTTCTTAAACAAAGATTTAAGCGAGTCCCAAAGAGGGTTTAACAAATGCAAAACAAATTCTGCGGCTGTTCCGTAAAAAACAATCAAAAAACTTAAAGGAAACTTATATAAAATATTTCGGCCTGAATCCTGAATCAAAGCCACAGTCTTATCTCTAGTTGAAGAAGACTCTCTGGAAGCCACTTCAGTAAATTTAGGCGAACGTACTGTATTCATAACCATCTTCAGATGTTTTAAGTAAGCATTAGAAAAAAATCTAACTAGAGAAAGCTTTTCTTTTTTCTCTTGCTTAATAGCTGCAGAGATTGAATCAAGCCATTCATAAGTATATTCAATATTCTGCGAGGGAATAGCCTCCGGGTCAAATTTTGCGGGTTTTATATTTGCACTTGGTACAACTTGTAGCTTTAAATGGTTATTGGTTGAAAGAAGAAAATCGTTCTTTGTTTTCTTTAAAGGCTCATACTGAGCTTGGTAAAAAAGAAATTTTTTCTTTGGTAAAAAGACAATATATTTTATAAAAACCAAAATCGCCAAAGCAATAGATCTGGCAAGTGAAGCCGCAAAATTCCATTCTTGTTTAGGATCATCTTCTTCCTTAAGCTTTGTACCGGTAAGCTTTTCTAACGGCGGGCCAAGACTTTGGTATATTTTATTTTTTAAAAACTCATCGAAAAGAGCTATTCCTTCACCAATTCCATAACCCAAAACTAAAGCCCCAAATTCAACAAAGGGATTTTTAATTTTTGAATGTACCCAATTAGCAACTGTAAGCGAAGAGATTAATTTAATTGAAAAATCAACAAACTTATCAAAGAAGCTTTTCTTCAATACTTTCTTCTCTGGAAAAGAAGTTTCAGAAGAGGGTAAATTTATATTTTTTGTCAAATTATCAAATAATCTAACCAGCAGCGCACCCAAACCATAGCCACCAATCAAACCAACCACAGAATTATTCAAATCAAGACCAATGAATTGTTTTATTACATCAAAAGGGTTGCTTAAATCAATCTTGAATCCAAAGAAAGTCTCAGCCTGCTCATTAAGATTTTGGGATTTAGGATTAATGTATTTTTCTTTTAAGCCTGAAACGCCCGAAACTAAGTTTGTGTCTGAGACTTTTGACTTTAAAGTTGGCATGATTTTATAACCAGCAAAGGCCATTGCAAGCTCAAAGAGAATTTTTAAAAACTTTTTTACACTCAACTGTTTTTGAAGAGAAGCAGCTTTATTATCGAAATCGGGAGCTTTTTTTAGCTCATTTAAATCCAAAACCGAAATCCCCGGTGGAAGCGCTGAAGACAGAATCGAAGAAACGACTGTAGCATTTCCAGAATTTAATATTCCAATATTGACGCTCGATGAATAAGCAGAAAGAGTATTCGAATTAAAAGTTTTACTCGGATTGATTTTGGCAAACATCAAAGCAAAATTAAATTGGTATCTTAAAAAAATATTTAATCTATATTCAACTCAATTCTATCAAGACGTTTAAAACTCGTTGATTTTTCATTACCCGAACCTCTCTCCTAAAGGAAAAAGTTACTTATCTGACTCCTTCCTCCTTTAATTGTGCGTGAGCACGGGTTGCTTGACGGAAGCCGAGAGGCTTTCGGCCAGCTTCATTCCCTCTGGGGGAAGGTTGGGATGGGGGGTTCTTAAACAATAACCCGAGCATCCAGAGCATAAGCTTCGTCACCGAGGATCGAAAGAGGGTTTATATCAATCTCGTTGATCTCGGGGAAGTCTGCGACGAGTTGAGAGAAATTAACCAAAATAGTTTTTAGTTTTTCTAAATTTGCGCCTTCTTGCCCTCTGTATCCTTGAAGCAGTTTATAAATTCTTGTGCTTTCAATTGCTCTTTGAGCCGAGAATCTGTTCAGTGGCAAAAGTGTAATAGTTTTGTCTTGCAGCAATTCAACGTTAACACCACCAGAACCAAAAATAATTGCAGGGCCCCAAACTGGATCTTTCTTTAAACCGACAATTAATTCGTGTGGATTTTTGAGGGTAACCATTTTCTGTACGGTTACTCCTTCGATTGAAGACTTTGAGTCATAAGCTTTGGCATTTTTTACAATCTTCTCAAAGCCCACCGAGACTTCCTCTTCGGAATTAAGATTTAGTAAAACCCCGCCAGCATCAGTTTTATGCAAGATTTGTGGGGATTGTATTTTAAGCACAACCGGGAAACCAATCTCTTTAGCAAGTTGGGCAGCCTCAGTAGAGTTGGTTGCAAGCTTGGTTCTGGTAGTTGGAATGCCGTATTCTTCGAGCAAGTCCTTGGTTTCAACTTCGTTTAAAAAGTTTCTTTCACCGGAGGCTTTCACTTTGTTAATTAGGTCTTTGAAAGATTTAATAACTTTTTCGTCAACTTTAATACTCTTATCGACTGGCTCTGCATCAATCTTTGCAAGAACATCTTGAAGCCTGCGATACTTGTGCATAAAAGAAAAAGCATCAATGGCCTGCTCTGGCGTTTGGTAACTTGGAATTCCGTACTTCAAGAGCATCTTCACGCCTTCTTCGACATAATCGGCTCCCATCCAAGAAGTAAAAATTGGCTTACTGTGTTTTTTAGCAATACGCGAAACCGCTCTGGAAGTCTGCACTGGCTCAGACATAGCCTGCGGGGTAAAGATTATCATCAAGGCATCGGTGTTTTCATCCTGAATACAAATATCTATTGCTTTTTCGTAACGGTCTGCGCGGGCATCCCCAAGAACATCCACCGGATTACCATGACTCCAAAAAGAAGGAAGAGATTGGTTCAAGGCTTCCATTGTTTTGTCTGACAATTCGGCAAGTTTACCGCCACGCTCAATCACTGCATCAGTCGCAATTACTCCGGGACCGCCAGCATTGGTTAAAATACATAAACGGTCACCCTTTGGAATATCTTGCATGGAAAGAGACTGGGCTACGTTGATCAAGTCCTTAACTCGTTTAACCCTAATGATTCCGGCCTTTTCAAGAGCAGCTTCGTAAACATCATCAGAACCGGCCAAAGCTCCAGTGTGAGAAGCAGCAGCTTTAGAACCTTCTTCAAATCGTCCCGATTTGATAGCAAAAATTGGACGGCGAGCCGTGAAGCGGCGAGCAGCTTCTATAAATTCTTCGGGTTTTTTTATGGATTCGATGTAAAGGATAATGCTTTCGGTTTTTTCATCATCATTGAAATAATCGATCAAATCAGCAAACTCAATGTCCATCATTGAACCGATTGAAACAAAATTACTAAAACCAACATTGTTTGCAATAGCCCAATCCAAGATAGAAGTACACAAAGCACCACTCTGAGAAATAAAACCCACTTTACCGTATGAAGGCATTTTTCCAGCAAAGCTGGCATTCAAATTAATCCAAGGATTTATTACACCCAAACAGTTAGGGCCAATAATGCGCATTTTGTATTCTTGCCTTAACTGTTCAATCTCGGCTTGGAGCTTTGTGCCTTCCTCTCCAATTTCGGCGAAGCCAGAAGAAATAATAATTACCGACTGAATACCCAACTTCCCGCACTCATGGATTATTCCCGGTACAGTCTGAGCTGGAGTTGCAATTACAGCCAAATCAATTTGCCCTTTTACTGAGCTCAATGAAGGATAAGCAGGATGTCCTAAAATTGAATCCCTCTTGGGGTTTATCGGATAAACTTTGCCTTCAAAACCCATTGTTAGAAGGTTGTTTAAAACTGCATACCCGACGGTTTCTTGTCTTTCACTAGCACCAACAATCGCGACAGAAGAGGGATTAAAAATTTTGTCTATTCTTGAGTCCATTTGAGTTTTAATAAATTAGGAAATTGATTGTTACATTAAGTTTAAAGAAATGAAGTTCCAAAGACTAAGCTAATTAAAGACCTTGGAAATTTGATTGCAAGAATCTAATACTTTAAAAGCTATATTCCTGAAATCATAAAAAATTAATTAAATTCAAAGTTTTTGAGAACATCTCCAGAGAAAAGGATTAAAACAAAACAACGCATTACAAATTAGGGTAGGCATTTCGGGTTATCAATAACTTTAATAGAGAGAACGATAGGGAGGTTGACTTCAGAGGTTTTTAAATTGACCGATTGGAAATATTAAAGCTATAACTCTTAAATTGGTTCAACCATGAACAAGTACTTTATTATCGGTGGCGCATGTATTTTATTATTTGGAGGCGTTGTGTCTCTGAACTCTGTTGGTCAATCCAATGATCCAAACGCTGCACCACTGCCTCCACCAGCTGGACAAATGCAAAATGTGGCTCCACCACCTCCAGGAATGAATAACGCCGCGAATCCTTCAATGAATCAAGGACAAAACGGCCAACAAATGGCTGAAAAAGCAAAAGAAGAAGAAAAAATCAAACCAATTATTCCTGAAGACTTAACTGGTGTTCCAGCAAAATCAAAGGTTGTTTTTAAAAAAGACCTAATTGTTCCGCCAAACCAGACAGAGGTTATGCTAGGCGCTATTGGAAGCCGCGGATTCAAAACTGAATGCAAAATTAAATTAGCTACTTATTCTCCAGGCTTGCGTAAAGTTCCAGCTGGAACAGAGTTTAATGTAACTGACACAAGATTAGGTTTTGGAAATGAAACAGAAGTCTTGATTGAGTCAACCTCTCTCACCTCACTGAGTTGTATTACATACAAACCAGGCGATCCAAGTCAGTTAATGTCAATGGATGGTTTCAAAGATACAAGTTATCAGCAAGCCCAAAAGGCTTCCAAAGGCATAATTGCAATCGAAGTTAACAGCGAACCTGAATTAATTACTAACTAAGTAATAACTCTTCTACTCGCTTTTTTAATTGAGGAAAGCCTATCATATTCGTTAGCAAATATTGGTAGGCTTTTTTATGAAAATTATGATGAAATGGGGTATCAGAAATTTATTGATGATTAGTTTTGTAGTAATCGTTATAAATTCTCTGACAACTGTTACAAACCAAGCCAAAAGCGAATCAAACACAAAGACAAATTTAAAAATTATAGTCTTTGCTCCGCATCCGGACGATGAATTAATCGGCTGCGGTGGAAGTATAGCAAAGCATATAAAAAACGGAAATGAAGTATCAGTTGTTTATATGACCTCTGGCGATTCGGGAAATATAGGCATAAATAAGAATGACTTAGCCATCATGCGAGAAGAAGAAGCCAGTCGAGGAGCCAAAATGCTCGGAGTTAAGGAACTTATATTTCTTCGCAACCCAGATGGTTACCTTGAAGCCAGCAAAGAAAATTTAATTAAACTAATGCGAATTATCCGAGAAAAGCAACCCAATGTTGTTTATGTTACAAGTAAGGAAGAAGGACACAAAGACCACAGGACTACTAATGAATTAGTAATGAATGCCGTTGGTCGGGCTAGTGGACCATGGTTCCAAGAAGTCGAGGGTAAGCCCTGGGAAGTCTCACATATTTTAGAATACGAAGTACACCCTCCAATGAGCAGTACCAGCTATTGTGAAGATATTACAGATTTTATAGATTTAAAAGTTAAAGCTCTTGAAGAACACAAATCTCAAATTGAAGATATTCACTATCAAGACTCTAGCAGAGCTCTTGCGGAGTATCGCGGTATTTTAACCAGCGGCAAAAGCAAGTATGCAGAGTGCTTTAAAATTGTTAAGACACAAGGTCTCTTTGGGTTTTGAGAACCCTCACCCCCAACCCCTCTGCTGTATCACCTCCCCGCCTCCTTGACAGGAGGAGCTAAGAAAAAGGTTGCTCAAGTTCCCCCTGTCAAGGGGGTTAGGGGGTGACTCACCGTTAAAAGCTTCTCGTATCAAAACAAAAAACCCAGCTGTGCCGGCTGGGTTTTAGATGGATTGCGTTTAGGTCAAGATTTGGAGGGAGAGAAATTATAACTAGAAGATGCTTGGAGATAATTGGGAGGGAGATCTGCTATGCTCTTCTTACATCTTTAATGTAGCTTACTAACGTTAAAGCTCGGCTATTGGGGAATCTTGTTATTTTTTAGGGTGGATTTAGAATAACTTAAATTTACTTAAGTTTTAGTTGACTTTCTTATAAACTGTAACATTTCATTTTTAGTTTCAAATAATTAACAAAAAGTAAATAAGATGACTTCACTAATTCCGATTGGAAATCAAAACAACTCAGATAGAAGCTTGCTTGATGGAATGTATTATCGAGACCAAGAGGACTCAGTAATGCCAGAAAATATGTTTAAGCCTGTTCGAGTAATCAATCCTAATCCTAATGCCCCAGAAGACTCTTTCCTAACCGCAGCCATAAATGAGGCAGAGCAACAAAGATCTTTTTTATCACCAAATATTGAATTAGAGGGAACTTTAATGCCTGGTGTGGAAGCAAGACCGATTGAACTGCCTTAAATTTAAGCACCAATAAAAGAGACTTTCTCGCCCAAAGGGCTTCCCTGAACCTCATCATTTTGCATAACAATATTGCCTCTAATAATCGTTGCTTGGGGCCATCCCTTGACTTTCATACCATCAAATGGCGTCCAGCCGCATTTACTTGCGGATTGAGAATTAGAAATTGTTTTTTCAGCCTGCAAATCAACAATTGTGAAATCAGCGTCATAACCAACAGCTATTCTACCCTTACGAGAAATACCATAAATCCGCGCTGGCCCGGAACAAAGCAAATCAACAAACCTTTGCAGCGAGAGCTTTTGGTTATTAACGTGATTAAGCATTAAAGGAACCATTGTTTGAACGCCAGGCATGCCCGAAGGGCTAGCTGGATATTCTTTGTTTTTTTCATCCAGAGCGTGAGGAGCGTGATCCGAGCCAATCACATCAACGATGCCTATCCGGATTCCTTCCCACAAACCATCTTGATGCTGTTGGCTTCTAATCGGAGGATTCATCTGAGCCAAGGTTCCTATTCTTTCGTAAGCTTCGTCTGTGAGAGTTAAGTGCTGTGGAGTAACTTCGACCGTAGCAATGTCTTTGTGTTGAGCCAAAAACTCTATTTCGTCAGCGGTTGTTATGTGCAAAACATGCAAGGGATGCTTATAGCGACGAGCAATATTTATGATTCTTTTAGTCGCATTCAAAGCCGAATCAACGTTACGCCACTCGGGATGAAAACGCGGGTGCCTACCCTCTTGTGCAATATGAGCGCGCTCCCTGAGGATATGCTCGTCTTCAGCATGAATAGCTATACGCCGACGAGAATTTCTAAAGATTTCATCCAAGGCCTCATCTTCAGAAACAAGCAGATTACCAGTCGAAGATCCCATAAAAATCTTTATTCCGCAGCATCCATCGAGGAATTCTAAAGAACCCCAATCTATATCATGGTTTAGAGTACCCCCAATAAAAAAGGCATGATCACACCATGCTCTTCCCTTTGCTCTTTGGAGTTTATCATTGAGAGCTTCCTCCGAGATGGTTGGTGGTTTAGTATTTGGCATTTCAAAGACGGTTGTAACCCCACCGAGAATGGCTGAACGAGTACCAGATTCTAAATCCTCTTTGTATTCCATACCAGGCTCTCTAAAGTGAACCTGAGAGTCTATAACTCCCGGCAAAACATGCAAATTTTTGCAATCCACAGTCCGAGTCGCCTGCGACGAGGAAAAGCTCCCTATGTCGACTATTAAGCCATCTTTGATAGCAATGTCTAATTGCTCTATGCCCGAAGGTAAAACACAAATTCCATCTTTGAGAATTAAATCATAAAGTTGTTTTGTCATGGATTTATATTAGCTTTTGCCCGTTTTTGACGGAAACGAATATTGAAAGCCTCGACCATAAGAGCATAAACAAGAGCAAAGTAAATATAGCCTTTAGGAATCTGAACGTGGAAAGCTTCGGCCACAAGCATGGTTCCAATCATTAACAAGAAACTAAGCGCAAGAATTTTGACTGATGGGTGCTCATCGATGAAGTCACCGATCTTTGGTGCTGAAAAAATCATAACGGCAAGCGAAATCAAAACGGCCGTAACCATTATTGCAATATTATTAACCATTCCCACGGCTGTAATTATGGAGTCAAGCGAGAAGACGGTATCAATAATAATAATTTGAATAATTACAGACTGAAAGGCATTAATACCCATACTGGTATTTTTAACCTCGGTGGCATGCTCCTCTCCTTCAACCTTTTCGTAAATTTCTTGACTGCTTTTATAGATTAAAAATAGACCTCCTCCTAAAAGAATTAAATCCTTACCCGAAAGATGAATATTCAGCGGATCTATGGTTATGAGAGGCTTAGTTAAACCCATGAGCCAGGTTAAACTAAATAATAGTATTAATCTTGTTCCAACAGCTAAACTCAAACCTATAATTCTTGCTTTATTCTTTTGTTCAGCTGGAAGCTTGCCTGCAAGAATAGAAATAAAAATAACGTTGTCCACACCTAGCACTATCTCCATTGCAACAAGGGTTAGAAGACTTATATATGTTGCAGGGTTGGTAAGTAATTCAATCATTTGTTTATTAGTTTAATATTTTGACTAAAGTTAGTAATTAGTAAATGTTACCTATTAACTTTGTTTGTAAGCAAATTCAAGAAAAAGTATTACAAATATTTAAAACTAAAAATGCAGCTAGATGAAGAACAGTTAGAAACTCTAAACCAAGGGATTGAGCTTTTTAATAAAGGTGAATTCTACGAAGGGCATGAGTTTTTTGAAATACTCTGGCAACAGATGAGTGAAGACGAAGACAGAGAAATTTGTTTGTTTTTGGTTCGGACAGCAGCAGCTGGTGTACATCTTACAAATGGAAGTTTTAGCTCTTTGTTTTTATACCAATTAGCTTATAAACAAATTGAAAGAGGCTTAAATTTATCTCAATTTAATGTAGATGAAATTAAAGACTCCTTGAAAAAGCTGATTGAAAGACTTGAAAATTGCGAAAGAGCGCAGTTAGAGGTTATTGCTAAAGAGACGGGTTTGAAGTTGGTTTTTAATTTATGAAGATATTCTGTCATCCTGAATCAAGTTCAGGATCTCCTAGTAGTGGAAGGTTTAAAACCTTCCACTACAGACAAGAATGATAAAGTTAATTTATAAAAAAGCAGGCATTAGTATATTCCAGCCCTCACCCAATAAACTCAAGAGCCTTATCCAAACGATTAAGTACTCTATCTCTCTTTAAAAGCTCAAGCATAGTCGAAAGATCTGGCCCATGAACTTGCCCCGACAAACAAACCCGCAAAGGCCAAAAGAGTTTTTTACCTTTTTTAATTCCGGTTTTAGTCGACAAATCTTCCAATAAAACTTTTCCATTAATTGCTTCAGATACAGGATGTTCCACAAGAATATCTTTAAAAGTTTGTATTATCTTTTTAGCGGAAGGATCCTCTAAACACTCTTTGGCTTCGTGCGATAGATGGTGTAAATCAGGTTCTTTACAAAATACTTTAAGTTGCTCAGGCATCTCTGAGAGCATAACCAAACCATCTTTAACCAAAGAAACCATCTTTAATTGCTCTTCTTCAGTGTATTCAACCAAAAAAACTTCCTCAGCTTCCAGAAAGGGCTTAGCTCTGCACAGGACCTCTTCGGAAGGAAGATTTTTAAAATGCTCCTTGCAGAACCAGTGCAGCTTTTGGAAATCATAAACGGCAGCACTCTTGCTTATGTCATTTAAATCAAAGACCTGACAAGCTTCTTCAAAACTAAAAATTTCACGCGACTCAGAACCATCAGCCGAAGGGAAACGCCAGCTCATAGCAATTAAATAATTAACAATCGCCTCCGGAAGATAGCCTTCGTTAATATATTTAGAGATACTTGCAATATCTCCGTGTTTACGCTTAGAGAGCTTCTCACGATTGGCAGTTAAAATTAACGGTACATGTGCAAAATGCGGGACTTCCCACTCCATAGCCTGATACAAAGGAATTTGCTTAGCTGTATTGTGTAGATGGTCTTCCCCACGAATTATGCAATTAATAGCGGCATCGTGGTCATCAACGACGACTGCAAAGTTATAGAGAACATCACCGTTATCTTTGGCTATTACCGGATCACCGCCTAAATCAGAGGTATTCACCGTCATCTTGCCGCGAATCAAATCATTCCAAACCACCTCAGAATTATCTGGAAGCCTAAAGCGAGTCACAGGCTTACGGCCTTCGGCCCTAAAAGAAGCTTTTTGCTCATCGGAAAGATTTCTATGACGATTATCGTAGCCTTCAACTTGATTCATAGCTCGCTGCGCTCGCCTGATCTCGTCAAGTTCTTCTTGGCTACAAAAGCATTCGTAGGCTTTTCCTTTTTTAATGAGCTCCTGCACAACCAGTTGGTGCCTAACTTTATGCTCGCTCTGGCGAAGAGGCCCTTCGTCCCAAGTTATACCTAGCCATTTAAAACTGTTAATGATGTCGCTAACGTATTCGCTCTTGCTTCTCTCGCGGTCTGTATCTTCCAAGCGAAAGACGAATTTTCCACCGTAGCGTTTAACCAAAAGTAAGTTATACAAGGCTGTTCTTGCTGTTCCAAGGTGTAATGGGCCTGTTGGGCTTGGAGGAATTCTTACGCGGAGAGAGGAATCAAACATAGTAAATTAGATAAATAAGTAGGAAGTAAATTCTATCGCGCTATTGATTGACTAAGAAATTATTGCTTCACTGCTAACGATACTAAATCTTTAGGATAGATGGTAAAACCGTTTTAAAGAGCTGATTCATCGTTATACTCCTCAATTGAAACATTAAACACTAATTATTTCAATAAATCGTGGATTTGCTTTGACCAAACCTCTGGTGCGACAGAATCAACTGATCTATATATTATTTAACGATGCTTGAGGTATTGCAAAAGTAGCTAACAAAAACAAAACTTGCATTAGACAGATACTTCACTTTGTAAAGCTGACAAATAAGCCCGGGAATTACCTATATAAAAGAGAAAATCTTTTACAGAAGGGAAAAATGCAAACAGCGCTTTTATAAAAAATTATGAATTATCCAATTAATAACCTACCACCGGATAATAGAGACCAGCAATACATAAAGGTTCATTTAATAAGAACTCAAGTTTCAGAGAGTAATAATAAAACAGACCCTAATAACTAATGGTGCGTGTTTGACATATTGCAAAAAAGGAAGGTCTCTCCCAAAACTAAGATTGCTTAGATCGAGGATTAGGAGAGATGAAGGAAGATCATATAATCTTAGAGATATATTTTGCAATCGATGAAAAGCTA